>DASQPS010000051.1:0-2873 GCA_035643845.1 Gemmatimonadaceae bacterium
CTTCAGCGTCCGTCTCGCCCGGAACGGCTGATCCTAAAGACAATTGCGCGGTTGCAAGCGTCTCGGGATCGAGAGCCGATGGCGGCGCGCTTCAGGGCAGCTACCCTATCGGCGTGACCGCGATCACGTGGACGGTAACCGATGCGTCTGGCAACACCGCGTCGGCTACGCAGTACGTAACCGTACGCGACAATGAAGCGCCGACGCTTACCGTGCCGGCTGACTTCAGCGTAAATGCGACTTCGCCAACCGGCGCCGCCGTGCCGTTTGCGGTTAGCGCCGTCGACAACGTTGGCGTGACGCTCGTGTCGTGCGACCCCGCCTCCGGAAGTAATTTCAAGGTCGGCTCAACGCTCGTGAGCTGCTTTGCGAGCGACGCCGCTGGCAACAGATCGACTAAGACGTTCAACGTCAGTGTAACGGCGGTTGGACCGCAGCTCGTAAGCCTGATGCAGTATCTGCTCGCGCTGAACCTGCCGAATGGTATGAACAACCCATTGGTGAACCAGCTGCTCGCAGTTGGCGACGGTTCCGTTCCGCAGTCCTGCACCAAAATGGGCGACTTTGTCTCGATGCTGGGCAAAAAGGACAGCAACCTCACCGACGCCCAGTACTCGTGGATGCTCAACGAGGCAACCCGCATCATGAACGTCATGGCGTGTGCGCCTTACTCCTCGTCCGGTCAGTCAATGGTGAAGCGTCGCGCGCCGGGGTTCGGTCACTAACCGACCAGCGGCCGCGTCTCGAGCCAATCGCTCAATAGCATCTCGATTTGATAGCAAAGAGGGGCACGTTCTCAGGAACGTGCCCCTCTTTGCGCTAGGGCATGTCTTCTGCACACAAGAAATGCATGGCGACTTCCAAAAAAATCGACGAGCTGTACGACCTGATCAAGGGCATCGAGACCGCTATGTTCACCACTCGGCAACCTACCGGCCACCTTGTATCGCGACCGATGGCTACGCAGGAGCGGATCGAAGGAGCGGATCTCTGGTTCGTCACCGATGCGACCACGCACAAGCTGGACGACCTTGCGGTGGACCCACACGTCAACTGCTCCTACTACAACAACCGAACGCACGAGTGGGTCTCAGTCTCGGGTGTCGCCCGCGTGTCGAAGAATCGAAGCCGCATTCGACAACTATATAAAGAGGACTGGAAAGGCTGGCTCGGTGACCAGGGTGGCGACAAGGATGGAGGGCCAACTGACCCGCGCATCGCGCTCATTCTCGTCGATGCGGATTACGCGTCGTACATGAAAAACAACAAGTCTCGTCCCGTCGTACTCTTCGAGGCGCTCAAGGGGATCGTTACAGGCTCTCGGCCGACAACCGGTCAGGTGAGAGAAGTCACCGGAGCGGAATTGATGGATTAGGCAGGAGTTCATCTCGCCATTCTGCCAAATTGTCACGGCGCCCCTCGAAAAAGAGGGGCGCTTCGCGCATATTGGGGTCTGTCTCTCACCCCGCTCCAAGCCTCAAATGACCGAAGCAGCCATGAGTCCCACCGCCGGTCGTCCCGACCGCGCCACGGCCTCAGCGGGTCCGGAAAAGCCACTCAAGCGGACCCCTCTCTACCACGTTCACGCCGCCCTCGGCGCCAAGATCGTACCCTTCGCCGGGTTCGAGATGCCCGTCCAGTATCCGACTGGAATCACCGCCGAACATAAGGCGGTGCGGGAGAAAGCCGGGTTGTTCGACGTGAGCCACATGGGTGAGTTCATAGTGCGGGGCCCGGACGCCGTCGGCTTCGTCAACTACGTGACGACGAACGATGTCGCCGTGCTCAAACCAGGTCAGGCCCAGTACTCAACGATTCTGCGCGAGGACGGGACGATCGTCGACGACTGCCTGGTCTATCGCTCCGAAGATTGCGTGCTGATGGTCGTGAACGGGTCGAACATCGACAAGGATTTTGCGCACATCTCGCGTTTCGCACGCGACTTCGACGTGACGCTGGAGAACATCAGCGATCAGATCGCACTCCTCGCGCTCCAGGGTCCGGACGCCGCGCGGATTCTTCAGCAGCACACCGACGTCGATCTCTCGAAGATCAAGTACTACGAGTTCGTCACGGGAAAGGTCGCGGGCGTCGACAAGGTCTACATCTCGCGCACCGGCTACACCGGTGAAGACGGTTTCGAGCTTTACTTTCCGGCCGAGCGCGCGGAAAAAATCTGGAACGCGCTCACCGCTTCGGGAGAAGTGACGCCGGCCGGACTCGGCGCACGCGATTCGCTGCGACTCGAGATGGGGATGGCGCTTTACGGCAACGATCTCGACGACACCACCACTCCCATCGAAGCATCGCTGGGCTGGCTCGTGAAAATGAAGAAGGGGAATTTCGTCGGCCGTGAGGCGCTCCTCGCGCAGCGAGAGGCCGGCCTCAAGCGAAAGCTCGTTGGATTTACGACGCGCGAGAGGTCATTCCCGCGCCACGGCTATCCGGTGTTCGTGAATGGTGAGCCGAGTGGTGAAGTGCGGAGCGGGACGATGAGCCCGACGCTGGGGATTCCGATTGGAACTGCGTACGTTCCGCCTGAGGCAACGGCAGAAGGATCACCGATCGAGATCGAGATACGCGGAAAACGAGTACCTGCCGTCGTGCAGAAAATGCCGTTCTACAAAAACGGCAGCAGGCTGTGAGAGGATTAGCGGTCTGCAGAACGGATGCATTCGAGCGGAGGAGCGAGTGCGCGTTGCGGTGATAACCGTTTCCGATTCGGTTGCGCGCGGTGAGAGGCAGGATGCCTCTGGCGCAATGATCAGCGGCTGGGCGAAAGCGCGTAATCATGAAGTCGTCTCCGCGGTCTCCTGCGCTGACGAGACGGTCGACATCGTTCGTGCGATCGCTCGCGCGGCGGACACGGAAAA
>DASQPS010000052.1:0-2718 GCA_035643845.1 Gemmatimonadaceae bacterium
GTCCTTGGCCGTCCCCCGCGCAGTGGGTTCCTTGATGCGTTTCAGGAGCGCTTCCGGCGACCCGAACGCGCCGGAGGTTGCCGCGTTGATGTCAGCATCAATCGTTGCCGTCAAGGTGTGTTGCGATGTTTGAAGCACCGTACTGGTGGACTGCGTGGTGACGGTGTTTGTAAGCGTATGAGTCGGCGAACCTCCGATTATCTCGCGGGAATCGGGATAATGTTTGACCTGGTCCTTCGGGAGAAGCTGGACATCGGTCGAGGAGGCCGACTGGGGCGCGGATGCAACCGCGCGGCGACTGGGCGCCGCATCACGCGGAGCTGGTGCAGCCGCGCCCACTACTATTGAAATGAGGGCCAGCGAACCGATGAGGGTCGCGGACTGCCGACGACTCGGACTCGAGTGGCGGAGCTCGGGGTCGAGAATCGCCAGCATTCGTCCTTCGAATTCCTTTCGGCGTGCCATTGCTAGCGCGACCGAAGGCGTTGCATCGCCGCGCACACTAGTCACGATGTCGAGCAAGTGCTCCGCGTAGTCAGCCGCACGCGCGCCGCACGAGAGGGCGAGATCGTCGCACGCACGCTCACTTTCGGAGCGAAGCTGCTTGGCGGCGGTCCATACGAGCGGATGAAACCAGTACACTGCGCAGGCGAGACGACCAAGAGTATGTCCGACGAGATCGTGACGCCGAACGTGGGCGAGCTCGTGCAGCAATACGGCTCGCCGGCGATCGAGCGACCAGTTATCGCACTCGGCTGGCAGAACGATGGTCGGAGTGAAAAGTCCGCAAGCGAATGGCATTTTTGCGTCTTCACTGCGCAGCAGGCGCGGCGGCTCGTCGAGTGAAAGCCGATCCGATACTTCCCAGAGTGGATCGAGCCAGTCGGAGGTGTTTAGCGGACGCGCGCGGTTCACTATCCGCCGAACGAGCGTCGTCGCCCAGCCGAGTGAAGCCGCGATGACAAGAACGACAGCCGCCCAGATCAGAAAGATCGCCGATGCGCCGGTCACGAGCGCCGACTCGGAGACGAAGGGTGCAGCCGATTGCGATTCCGCACTGGAACTCTGCGGAGTAGCGAGTGCGCGATCAGCGCGAGATTTGTTCGTGGCAATTGTGTTGAACTTCGACGAGAACTGCGAATTGTCTTTCTGCAGCGGCGAGTATTGCTCGGCGATCGAGCGCACAGCGGGGAGTACCCTTACCTGAAGGGGTGCCCAGGCGGTTAGCGCTGGCACACAGAGAAGTGCGGCGACGGTGACGAGCCACACCAGGTGACGCGCCCCCGCTGAAGCACGCTGCATCACGATCGTCATTGCGAGCGCGAGCAGGAGAATCACGGTTGCTTTGGCGAGGAGCAAAATCATCGAAAGGCTCGAGCCGGTTATACCGCTCAGCGCGTTGAAGAATGTTGATGTCATGTTATCTCCCACCCTGCCGAGCGCGGCGGATGCTGTTGCGGAGGCGCTTGATCTCAGCGTCGTTCAGGTCGACGTCGGACATGCGAAGCAGCGCGGTCACTGCCTGCTCGGGCGAATCGCCGAAATAGGTGCGGACGACGTGGGCGAGAACATCTTCCCGCGCGGTCTCGGTTGGTCTCGCGGGATAGTATATGTAGCGCGGGCCGTCTTCCCGGTGCTTGATCAGCTCCTTCTCGCCCAGGATGCGCAGGACAGATCGCACCGCCGAATACGTTGGAGGATCCGGTAGATCGCCCATGATCTCGGCGACAGTCGCGCCCGAACGGCGGTGGAGGATGTCCATAACCTGACGCTCTCTCCGCGAGAGAGCTTTCGTGTCTGCTTTCGGTGTCATTAGTGTGGCCGTCATGGGAAGCGCCGATTGGGCGCCGGCTGCGAGCCTGCGTTTTAGTGTTGAAAAATCAACCCTGCTGAAAATTCAACACCGGCGGCCATTTGTCAATAGGCGTCTTTTTTTCGCGGATTTACGGCCACGCGGCTTTTGCGGGCCGAAGCTCAGTGCCCCTTTACGAGTCTGATATTGCCGTTCACGGTGCGCACCCGGATCACGTCCCCTCCTCGGCCCAGCGTCTGCCGCACGCGAACGTACTTGCGAGGAGTTCCCTCACTCGAATCCCAGGTGTTCGTTTCAGTGACCGTCAGTGGCCAATCGCTCGTAATAGTTGTCTTGTGTCCGAGGTTTTCGGTGTATGCACTCTCGAGATCGAGCGTCGCGTTGAGATCCGGAGGAGCGACCACGACGATGTTGCCGTTACCCGACGTGGCGTGGACGGAGTGCGCTCCGTTTCCCGCGAGCTCAATCGCGACGTCGCCCGATCCCGTCAGAGCCTGCACAGATCCTCTCGACGGACCGATGTCGACAGAACCGCCGCCTGTTTCGGCGTAGACGACTCCATCCGACGAGCCGATGCTGATACGGCCACCGCCGGTAACCACGTGCGCACCGTTAGGTGCGTCACGGAGTGAAATCGGGCCTCCAGCGGAGCTCATCATGACCCGGCTCGAGGAAGAGCCTGATGATTTCGGGGTGCCGTCAGAATAGCTGTAGGACGACGAGGACGACGTGCCAATTCCGGCACCGCTGCCGCTCCCACTCGAAAAACCGTACCGCGTTTCCCCGCTATCGCCCTTGCTGGGAGAGACGCCGCTCCTTAAGCGGGCGTTGATGTCGCCGGTCACGCTCATCGTTCGCACTTCTCCGTAGCCGCTGATGCTGCCAGTCACATTCACCATTCTCAC
>DASQPS010000053.1:0-6098 GCA_035643845.1 Gemmatimonadaceae bacterium
TCGTTCGGCCATTCACTGCGCCGAACGATGGCGGCCGGTTCAGGCGCTACGATTCCCTTTTTCTGATGGGCGATTTCAAGAAACTGAAAGTCTGGCGCAAGGGACATGCGCTTGCTCTCAACGTTCATCGTGTCACCTCGCGCATTCGAGGATCTCAGCACGCTGGATTGCGAAATCAGATGATCCGCGCTGCGATGTCGATTCCGACAAACGTCGTTGAGGGAAACGGTCAACGTAGCTCAGCGGACTTCAGCCGCTTCGTCCGGTTTGCGCTCAACTCCAGCTCGGAGCTTGAGTACCACCTGATCGTAGCGCGCGACATCCGTGTGATAAATTCAAGCGACTTCGCCTCACTCTCCGCGCAAAACATTGAAGTTCGAAAAATGCTGCATGGTTTGATTCGATACTTGATGACTCGTGCGAACGATTCCGCATATACGGGAAGAGATGCAGCGAAGCGGCAGCAAGGGTGAGCGCGAATAAGATAGGGAATCACCGCAGATCGATGCCGAATGAATCGCTAACAGAGCACCCCGACGAGAGGAGGCGACTGGTCGGTAATAGGGCACCGCCTAACAACTAATTTCTGCCGAGCTAATATCTCGGATCCCATTCTTTGCAGTGCCCGACCACCATCGCGGATCCCATTCTTTTGCAGTGGCCCTTTACTGATTAAAGTCGAACGCCCCGCCCATATCGTTGGCCTTCGCGTCCCGCTCGGTCAACGGCTCGAGTCCCCACCGATGCTCGATCAGCGCCAGAATCGAGCTCGTGTCATAAAAGGTATGATCGACGTACCCGTGCTTCGCGAATGGCGAGATTACCAGCGCCGGCACCCTCGAGCCCGGTCCCCATTTGTCGATCACTGGCGGCGCGACGTGATCCCAGAACCCGCCATTCTCGTCGTAGGTGATGATCACTGCCATGCTCTTCCACTCAGGGCTCGAGCGCAGGATGTTGAGCAGCTCCTCCGCGTGGTCCTCGCCGCTCTTCACGTTCGCGTAGCCTGGATGCTCGTTCAACTCGCCGAGTGGTTTTACGAAGGAGACGGAAGGAAGCTTGCCGGCGTGGGCCGCGGCGATGAAATCGCCTTCGTCCTTTAAGTGCTCTTCTCTGCCGGGAGTGCCGTCGGCGTAATTCGCGAAGTACGCGAACGGCTGGTGATGATATTGGAACAGACGGTCCGGATGTCCGGCGATCGCATCATCCCAACCGCCCGAGTACCACGCCCACGTAACGTGCTTGTCCGATAGTCGGTCGCCGATCGTCGCGAACGTCTGCTCGGGCACCAGCGCGTCCTTGGGAACTCCGCGCGGATGTGGACTGTTGACGGTGAACATCGTGTTGACTACGTAGCCGTCCGGCGTAACCTCGCCATCACGCAGGCGATTCCCGTGGTCATCAAGTTTCGCACGGAATCGCTCCGGAGCATTTGGAAAAACCGGGGCCCGCGTCGAGATGAAGTAGATGTGATTGAGAAAAGACCCGCCGAACGCCGCGTGAAAGAAATTGTCGCAGAGCGTATTCCTCTGCGCTTCGATGACGAGCGGAAGATTACCGGTGTGGTAATAGCCCATCACCAACCCCTTCGCGTCACTGATGGCGGCGAACTTGTCCATCTTCCCGCCGTCGATCTGTTCCTGCTCCTGGTAATAGCGGTGGACGAGATCAGGAGTCTTTGCATCCAGAGGAACGTACTTCTCGATGTCGAACGGCTTGTTCGGAAGATCGCGCGGAAATGCACCGCCTGGCGGCGTCGGAAGAAAGTCGAACGGCTTCCCCTCACGGTCCACTTGCGTCGCGGTTCGAGCGGAGTTCGACAGACCGTTTGCGCCGTCGAACTCGCCGTAAAGGTTGTCGAAGCTGTGGTTCTCGAGATAGATCACCACGACGTACTGGAGCTTGCTCGAGATAGGCTGACCGCTGGAGCCAGGTACGACTACACGCTGTCCGCTGATCGATGCCTCCGCCGCGCTTCCCGCTGAACTTGTCGCTCGTCGGCCAGCGGAAGCATCGGCGCGCGAAGAGCATCCGATCAGCGCGAACAGGATGCACGCGGACAAGAATTTTGCCGCCAGCGTGGCTCTACTGTGGGATCGCATGGTTCTGATTGTGCTTTGCATAATGCCTTGCATGGCAAGGATCGGACAACTTGAATCACCGAAGCTTTCTTCTACCAACTCGGATCTCGCGCGTTGTCACTTGGCTGAAAGCTTTGACGACACTGAACGGGATCCGCGATGTCAGAGGATTAGAAGTTAGTTGTCAGATGGAGCCGCAAGATCTTACCTCGGCGGTTACGGCGAGCCGGCCGATCTCTCGGTCGTCACCTGGCAACCGCCATCTTGATCGCTGAAATCTCGGATCCCATTCTGTGCAGTTAACTGTCTTGCTTTGACTCGCAGCCGGCGTTAGTCGATCCTCCCCCCGTTCTCGCCATCGAAGAAGTGCGCTCGCCCTAATGCGAATGCGAGCGCGATCTCCGACCCGATCGGCGGCAACGCGGTCGGCTGAACCCTCGCGGTTACGTCGTGCTCCCCGGCTCGCGCGTAAATGAACGTCTCGTTGCCGAGCGACTCGACGAGATCCAGCCGCGCTTTCACAGTGGCCGGCGCGGAACTGACGCTTGGCACCACCGACACATCTTCCGGGCGAATCCCCATCGTGATGGCGCGACCTTTCGCAGCTCTAAGCTTCGCCGCAACTGCCTCCGGAAGATCGATCGTCCAGCCTCCGCCCTCCGCGACGAATCGTGATTGTCCACTGCCCTCAACAGTGCCATTCACGAAATTCATCGCGGGATTTCCAATGAATCCGGCAACGAACTTGTTGCGTGGTCGTTCGTAAAGATTGAGCGGCGTGTCGATCTGCATCACGTGACCCTTGTTCATCACGACGATTCTGTCGCCGAGCGTCATCGCCTCGACCTGGTCATGCGTGACGTAGATCATCGTTACCTTGAGCTCCTGGTGCAGCCGCGCGATCTCGCGACGCATCGAGACGCGCATTTGCGCATCGAGATTGGATAACGGCTCGTCGAATAGAAAAACCTGCGGCTGCCGCACGATCGCGCGACCCAACGCCACGCGCTGTCTCTGACCTCCCGACAGTTGCCTGGGCTTTCTCTCCAGATATTCGCCGAGTCCGAGCGTCGCTGCAGCGGATTCCACTCGGGTGGCGATTTCGCTCGAGCGCATGCTCCTCAATTTGAGTGCGAACCCCAGGTTTTCCCTGACGGTCATGTGCGGATACAAAGCGTAATTCTGGAAAACCATCGCGATGTCGCGCGCCTTGGGCGGAACATCGTTGACGACACGATTGCCGATAGCCACAGTGCCCGCGCTGATGGACTCGAGTCCGGCGATCATGCGCAGCGTCGTGCTCTTCCCGCATCCGGAGGGGCCGACAAGCACGACGAATTCGCCGTCGCGAACGTCGAGCGTGACGTCGTGGACCGCTACCTGCTCGACCCCTTCGTGGTAAATTTTTCTGACGCTATTGAGCGTTACGCCTGCCATGTCGCCTCAAAGCCAGAATGTCTGACACTTACGCATTCCCGAAGAATTTCCTCTGGGGCGCCGCGACGTCCGCGTACCAGATCGAAGGATCTCCCACCGCCGACGGTGCGGGCCGCAGCATCTGGCACCGCTTTTCGCACACGCCCGACAACACGCATCTGAATCAGACGGGCGACGTCGCCTGCGATCATTACCGGCGCTACAAAGACGATATCGCGCTGATGGCCGAGCTGGGTCTGAATGCTTACAGATTCAGCATCGCTTGGGGGCGCATCCTTCCGGAGGGAACGGCACGGGTCAACGCCAAAGGAATCGACTTTTATTCGCGACTCGTCGACGAGCTGTTGAAAAAAGGAATCAAGCCGAACGCGACGCTTTACCACTGGGATCTGCCCGAATCTCTCGACGATCGTGGCGGCTGGCTCAATCGCGATATTGCCGACTGGTTCTGCGAGTACGCGGCGACGATGTTCGACGCGCTCGGGGACCGGGTGGAGATGTGGTCGACCTTGAATGAGCCGTGGGTTGTAACGGACGGCGGATATTTGTTCGGCGTGATGGCGCCGGGCCACTCGAATCTCTTCGAGGCACCGATCGCGACGCACAATCTCCTGCGCGCCCACGGAATGGCGGTCGAGCGCTTCCGCGCGTCGAGCGCTTCGAAAAAGGGGAAGATTGGAATCGTCGTCAACCTCGAGCCGAAGTACGCCGCGTCGAATTCGGCGGAAGATCTGGACGCGATCCGGATAACCGACGCCTACATGAATCGGCAATACCTCGACCCGATTATCCTTGGGCGTTACCCGGACGAGATGCGGGAGATTTTCGGGGACGCGTGGCCCCATTGGTCCGACGAAGACATGCGACAGATCAAACAGCCGCTCGATTTCCTCGGAATCAACTACTACACTCGGCGCGTCGAGCGGTACGACGCGGAGCGCCTGCCACTCAAAGTGAAACCGGTTCCGCAACTGGAGAGCACGACGACCGACACGCATTGGGAGGTTTATCCCGAAGCGCTGACGAAGATCCTGCTCTGGGCAAAAGAGCGCTACGGAACAATGCCGGTATACATCACCGAGAACGGCGCGGCATTCTACGATCCCCCGCACCCGATCGATGGGAGAATTGAAGATCCACTGCGGGTCGATTACTACAGGCAGCATCTGCGAGCCGCTCACGCCGCGATCAAGCAAGGCGTCGACCTCAAGGGATATTTTGCGTGGTCCCTGCTCGACAACTACGAGTGGGCACACGGTTACTCCAAGCGCTTCGGTCTGATCCACGTCGACTACACGACGCAGAAGCGAACGATCAAGTCCAGCGGTCAGTACTACCGGGACGTGATCCGCTCGAACGGAACAATCCTCGCCGAGTAACCGCGAACGCAGGTTCGGGTTCTTCTGCAGATCTGTGGAGGGAGGCGAGGGTGTCCTCGCTGGCGACTTAAGGGAGCGACCAAGGAGACGCGCGACCGAGCGGAGCGAGGGAGCGTTGTTAGCGGCTCCGCCAGAGCGACCGTTGTCGCCGAAGAGGACACCCTCGCCTCCCCCAAACAGAGATCTATCGGAAACGAAACCAGGAGACGCGATCATCGCGGGTAACGGATCGTGACGATCGCGGGCAGCTTGCGAACCCGGATCTCGGCACCGTTCACACCAGTCGGAACGCCATCGACGAGAGCCGAGAGTATCGGCTGCTCGAGCGGACTGAACACAACGATTCCGCCAGGCGGCATCCTGAGACCAGCGCGCAAATTAAGCGTCACGGTCGGACCGCTGGCGCGGATGTCGTAGCTCAATGGTCCGTACATCGTGCTCAGATTCGACACGCGCACGCCTGGATCCTGCTTCACCCAGTCGTCCCGGACTCCGGCCGCGATCACCAGCGAGCTGTCGCTCTCGCGCTCGTACGCGAACATGTCGAGGAAGCTGCGGATGTAGTCGCTGCCAACCCACGTGTGCGGCATGTCACCGATGAACTTCGGCGTCTTCGGATCGTGGTAGACGACCTCTGCCCACTGATGCCATTCAGCCGGGCGTTGTCCCGTGAAAAAGAAATCCAGCAGCTGGTGCGCTTTCGTACGCTGGCCGAGCTCGACCATCGTCCCGACGGTGCGCAGCTCGTAGGGAGTGTAGGAGTCCCACGGTTTGATTCCCGCGGCCCTGTCGCGCGCCTCGACGAAGTACTTGTCGAACGTCCGCATCAGAAGCGGTCCCGGCAAACGTCCCGCTTCTCCAACGGGTGAAACAGCGATCGTCGTCGAGGTCGGATCGAAATCGGCGAGCTCCACTGAGCCGGGGATGTAATCGATGTGCCTTGTGATGACCACCTGGCGGATCGACTCAAACAGGTTGGCTCTGAAGCTGTTTCTTATCTGGGCGAACTTGGCTGCCTCGGGCTTGCCGAGCTCCTTCGCGATGAAGGCAGCGTCCTTGAATCCCCTGAGCGCAAAGAAATCATCCCAGTACGAATGAACCGGTTTCGCACTGTAGCCCTCGTGCGATATGGATTCGGGCAGTAATCCATAAAAAGTCTTGTTAGCGCCAACCGTGTATTGCTGCGTCATCCTTTCGTGGC
>DASQPS010000054.1:0-4201 GCA_035643845.1 Gemmatimonadaceae bacterium
AACAACTCGCGCACTAAGCACATAACCCTTAGGCCCCGAGTCGACCGCGTACGGGCAAAGCAGTGAGCGGTCGCCGGTGATTCTGTACAGACCGCTCTTCGCGAGACTTCCGTAAGCTCTTTCGCTCTGTTCGTTCGCGAAAGCGATGTACTCCGGGGCAGCCTCACCAGCGGGGCCCGCAGGCCTCGCGCCTTCGCCCAATTCCCTCAGAACGTCGTCCTCGGAAATGCGGTGAATGCATCCGGCGAGAAGAGGCAATAGGAATAGCAGCAGGGCGCACTTCACACACCAACCTACAACTCCCGCCTCTTCATCTGACCCACCGCATAACTGACCGCCCTCGCGGTCATCGCCATGAAGGTGATGCTCGGGTTCTGATTCGCGTTCGACGCCATGCACGCACCGTCCGTCATGAATACGTTCGGCGCGTCCCAAACCTGGTTGTGCATGTTCACCACCGACGTCTTTGGATCACGCCCCATCCGCGCGGTTCCGGTCTCGTGGATCACCAGACCCGGCGCATTGTTCTCCTTGAACGTCCTGATGTTCCTGGCACCCATCGCGTCCAGCATCTCGCTCGCCGTCACCACCATGTCGTCCTGCATCTTGAGCTCGTTGTCGCTGTAAGCGCAGTTGATGCGCAGCGCCGGGATTCCCCAAGCATCGACCAGGTGCGGATCGATCTCGATAAAATTCTCGTGCCGCGGCAGCATCTCGCCAAATCCGTCGAAGCTCATCTCCCACGGACCGAGGTCGCCAATCAGAGACTTCTTGAAGTTCGCGCCAAATCCCGGGTTCGACGTGCCGCGCTCCCAACCCGCGCGCTGCGCCCTGCCCTCGAATCCATACCCGCGCTGAAAATCAGGATGCTTCGACTTCACATTCCTGAATCGCGGGACATAGATCGCATCGGGGCGCCGGCCAACTTCACGGCGATCCTTTGCCCACGGCAACTCTCCCGACGCGCCGCCGCCCATGATGTGATCCATCAGGTTGTGGCCGAGCTCGCCACTCGAGTTGCCCAATCCGGTTGGAAACTCCGGCGACCTCGAGTTGAGAAGAATGCGCGTGGATTCGAGGGTGGCCGCATTGAGAAAGATCAAGCGACCTTTGACCTCGAACATCTCCTTCGTGTTTCCGTCAACGACGCGTACGCCCGCCGCTTTCTTCGTTTTCGGATCGTAGATCACGCTGTGCACGACGCTGAACGGCCGCAGCGTCAGATTTCCCGTCTTCTTCGCGGCAGGCAGCGTCGAATTCAGGCTGCTGAAATACGAGAGCGTCACACACCCGCGATGACAGTTGCCGCACAGATGGCATTTCTGTCTGCCGAGGTGATCCTCTGTGATAACGGCGAGTCGCATGTTGGTGACGAGCCGCTCGCCGTTGAATTTCGTGAGCAGGACTTCCCGCGCCTTCTGCTCCGCAGCGTTCATCGGCCACGGCTTGAGGAACTCTCCATCCGGTAGATGAGCGAGACCTTCATGTTTTCCCTGCACGCCGACGAATTTCTCGACGTAGCTCCACCACGGCGCCATGTCCTTGTACCGGATCGGCCAATCAACTCCGACACCTTCACGTGCGTTCGCCTCGTAGTCGAGATCGCTCCAGCGAAACACGCAGCGGCCCCACATGATCGACTTTCCGCCAACCTGACGTCCGCGTATCCACGAGAACGGCTTTCCCTCAGGCGTCGAATACGGATTGTCGAGATCGTTCACAAAAAACTTGCTCGCGTATTCATCGCATGCCCCGCAGAGACTCTGCACCGGCTGATATCGCTCCTGCTGATTGCGGTTGCCCATTCCGCGATATCGCCTCTCGTACGGCATCACGTGCTCGTCGTAATCGATCGCTGGATCGATCGGACGCCCGGCCTCGAGAACGATTGTCTTGAGTCCGTGCTCCGTCAGCTCCTTTGCCGCCCATCCGCCCGAGATCCCCGATCCCACCACGATCGCATCGTAAGTATCAGCCATCCTCAGACCCTCGGCGTGAATGGGACGTTGCCGTCGTAGCCGTTGAAGTACATCTGCGTCTTAAGGATGTCCTGCTCCACAGTCTTCGAGGTGAAATAGCCGTAGACCGTCAGCGATTTGAGACGGCCAAACGCGAAACCAGCGCCGCTCTTGTCCTCTCGCGCCGCATCGAGCGCTGTGAGGAGCTCGGTCTTTTTTGCTGGCGAGAGCGAGACGAAATTCGATGCGCCCGCTGCCGACGCACGGGCGTCGATATCAGCGAGTCCGGCAAGAAAGCTGGCCTTCTCCTCGTCACTCGCCCACTCGCTCAGAATGAGATCGATGAATTCTGGAACCCTGACACTTGTCGCGCCCGGTGTATCGGTCTCCGGGATGATCATCTCCGCGATATTGGTAACGAGTGCCTGTTGCGGCACCGTCAGCGTTCGGAAGGGCACGTCGCCAATCCGAGCGTGTAAGGATTCGCCGAGCTTGATGGCGGCTTCCGCGCTGCGCGGAAGGAACGGCAGAGCCAGAGCGGCGCCGAGGAATCGGACGACTTCGCGTCTTTGCATTTTGGATGTGTGTACGGAGTTGCGATTCGGCCGACCAGGCGGCCGGCCGAGAATCACGGCAAATCGAACGTAGGACGCGGGAAGGAAGGCGTCAAGAAATTTCGATTCGCGGTCTCCTCGGCCTCTGCTTGGCCGAAATCGATTTGACGATTGTCCTCGGGCCGGCCTTCCCGCCCGGGAACGAGGGCTTCGCCGCTGCAATCGCGGCATCGATCAGACGCTCGATCTCCCCATCCTCGAGATTCAGCGGCGGAATCAGCCGCACGTTCCGGACAGTGCTGCCGCTTCCCTTGAGCAGCTTCGTCGGGTCGGACAATTTCGTTCCCTTGAGGAAGCAGAGCGTCACCCACTTCGGCATGATCGCCAGCGAGAGCACTGCCTCCGACGGGTGTTCGCTGGGCCCGTAACCGAACACCAGCGCGTTGTAATTGTCGTAGACGAATTCGACGCCGCCCGGAATCCGTTTTCGCATTCGCGCTCGGGCCCGTCGTGCCGCGGAAGCCATCTCGGCAGTGTACTTGTCCAGAAATGTGTCGATCTGGCTCGTCGGTGACTTCCTATCCACCGCTCACCGCCGCGAGCACGAATATCGTCGCGTCCTTTGGCACGGTCGTGCGCAGGCCATCGAGAAAGCGAATATTCTCGTCGTTCAGGAAGATGTTGACGTGACGGCGCACTTCGCCGCGCTCGTCCATGATTCGATCGATTGCGTTCGGCGATTGCCTTCCAAGCGCGGAAAGGGCGTCGCCAACCGTATCGTACGATCCGTCGAGCACGAGCGACGGACGGTCCGTCGGTTGTGAGCAGAGAACGTTGGGAAGCTCGACGCGGATCAAGAGGTACCCGACCCGATCATGCCCGTCTTCACGCAAACAATCGATGGCAGAGCGTCGGCGATCTCCGTCCACGACGCGCCTTCATTGTTCGATCCATAGAGCTTGCCGCTTCTCGTGCCGAAATAAATTCCCGGCGTATCGAACTTGTCGGCAGTAAGTGCATCGCGGAGGACGTTTTCGTACGCGTCCTGCTGCGGCAGGCCTTTGGCGAGAGGTTCCCAGCTCGCGCCAGCATTCTTCGTGCGATAGACCCGCAGCTTCGCTCCCGGCGTCGCCCTGAATATGTCAGCCTCGATGGGGACGATATACACGGTGTCCGGATCGTGAGGATGCATCTGCATCGCGAATCCGAAATCCGACGGCACTCCATTGGCGATATCCGTCCAGTTGTCGCCCCAGTCGTCGCTGCGGTAAAGTCCCCAGTGGTTCTGCAGAAAAAGTCTCTCTGGTCTCGATGGATGATGCACCACTTTGTGAACGCACTGACCGAACTCTGGGTACTTGTCGGGCATGAACTGCGCGCGGACGCCGACGTTTCGCGCTCGCCAGCTTCTCCCGCCGTCGTCGGTGCGATACACGCCGCCGGTCGACATCGCGATCAACATTCGCTTCGTGTTTTTCGGATCCGGGACGATCGTGTGAAGGCAAAGTCCGCCGCCACCAGGCTGCCATTTCGGTTGATGCTCGTGATTCAGCAATCCTTTGTTCGGCTCCCAGCTCTCGCCCGCGTCCCGCGATTCGAAGAGCGCCGACGGCTCGACCCCGCAGTAAAGGACGTTCGGCTCGCTCGCCCGTCCGGGAGTCAATTGCCAGATCTGCGCTAGCGCGCGAC
>DASQPS010000055.1:0-4184 GCA_035643845.1 Gemmatimonadaceae bacterium
GTCGACCGTGCAACCGCAGCCCGCGCCAAATAGCTCCAACGACTAAGTTCGCGCTAAACCGCGGCGCCTTTCAGATGGTCCGCGAGCCTCAAGCTGAGCGCGACGAGAGTCAGCGTCGGATTCACACCGCCAGCCGTCGCATAAACTGCCGCGCCTCCGATGTAGAGATTCGCGAGGCTGTGCACCTTGCAGTTCGCGTCGACGACGCCCTGCTTCGGATCCGACGCCATCCGCACCGTTCCCATGTGGTGCCAACCGCCGCTGATGAAACTTGGCCAGGTCTTATCGTCGCTGAGCAGCCAATCGCGGATCTGCACTCTGCCAGTTCCGGTCCGTCCCATTTCGCGGCCGAGCAATTTGTAAAAGGTCCGCATGGAACGCTTGTCGAGATCGGTGACGCGCCAATCGAGTCTCGCGCGCGGCATTCCGAGAGCGTCCTTCTCGTTGCTCAGTGTGACGCGGGAATCCGGGTTCGGCGCCTGCTCCTGTCTGGTCGTGAGATGAAAGAAACGCGGCGGGCCCGGAGTACGTGGCGCCGACTTCGCAATTTGGTCGGCGATCGGTATTGTTCCCTTTCGACCGCCCAAGTCCCATTTGCTCAGCGCTTCGACCGTCGCGGTGTCGAAGTTCTGGAAGGTGGTTCCGACCGGATCGCCATAGTTGCCGGCCTCGACTGATGCGGTGCCGTGCAGAATGCGATTCTCTCGCTGCGCCGCCGGTGTTACAGCAAGCTCGCCGCGTGGCGTTCCGCCGAACCCGACAAATTCGTAGAGTTTCGTCTTTGTCGACTGTGGATTCGCGAGCACGAGCTCGCCGCCGGGCATCTCGAAATGCTCCATGAAGAATCGTCCGACGAGATCGTTCTCGTTGGCTAGTCCTGCCTTCGCCTGACGATTAGACGCGAGGAGCAATCGCGCATTCTGGATGGTATGACACGCGAGGACAAAGCGTTTTGCGCGAACGTCGTGTTCCTTTCCATCGAATCCGCGTACGCGCACTGACTGAACGGCGGTGAGTCTATCGTTGGCGATGACTTCGACGACGTTGGCGTGGGTGTACAGATGAACGTTGGGAGCGTTGACGATCTCGCTTCGATACTTCACGCCCATCCGCGTCGGCGGACTGAACTGCCACATCTTGGTGTAGAACGTCTGCGAATCGGGAATCAACGGAACGCGAGCAGCGTCGCCCATCTTCCAATCGGCTGCCTCGTAGGTGTACGGACCGAGGTCCAGGATCTTTTGCGCGCGCGCATAGAATGGATCCAGATCCGCTCGGCGAATCGGCCAGCCACTGTGTGGCACCCAGTCACGCTTCTCGAAGTCGATTGCGTCGTACGTCGAACACCAACCGGCCCAATGGTTGGTGGTGCCACCGAAGTAATGCTCGGCCGCTCCCTGTAGCGGATAGTACGGCTCTCCAACGATGTCGCCGCGATACAGCTCCTGCATTTGCGGCTCTCGATCGAACCCTCCACCTTCGAGCAGGACAACTTTGAGCGGTGTGTTGATTAGCTCGCGCGCGATCGTGATGCCGGATGCGCCGGCGCCAACGATGCAGAGATCGCCGTCGAGGGTTGTGCCGTTCTCGAGCGTTCTCGCGTCGGTGTGCAAAGGATCCGCCGGTTAAACGCGCGTCAGAGAGTTAAGCGCGCACTGTCTCGCTTCGGTGACGGAGAGGACCCAGCCGTCGACGAGCACCGTTCGCCCGTCTGCGAAGTCGTCGTGGATCTGATCATCCAGTGATCCACCAAAGAGCGGAATGCGCAGTCGGTGCCCATTTGAGATCGCAGATTGCAGCGCGTCGGCGGTCCTCTCGCTTGGGGTCGCCGCTCGATAATGCGCGCCGATCTCGCGGACGCGATCGGGGCCGAGCATGGTCAGCAATTCCGGGTGATCGATGGCTGCGATGCGATCACTTCCCCGCCCGCACGCCAAGAGTGTTGCGGGTGCGACGACGCCGAGCGCGGCGAGCTGGAGGAACCGCCGTCTATCGAGGGCCATAGCAGGCCGAACGTATCTCGAATTGAGCGGCAGTGCAATACAAACATCGCGGCCGGTCTTTTCGCCTTGATTGAGGATTGAGGACGCGGACTGAGCGCGGGTGACCTGGCGTTTGCGTGCGGCCGCAAAATCTCGATTGACGATCCTCCAAATCACCTCATATTAGCACCACAATTGACGGAGATGTCATGTTGAAGCCCGCCCGCTTCGCGGCTATCACCGTAGCCGCACTCACCACGCTCAGCGCGTGCTCTGAGAATCCGCTCGCCCCCGCGCCAGAGCGAAGTGCCTCGAACCTCGCATCGAGCCGAGCCCCAGCACCACACTACACGTTCACCCCGCTCGACGTCCCCGGAGCTGTGCAGACGATTCCGTCCGGCATCAACGCGAACGGCGAAGTCGTCGGCTGGTACGTACAGGCCGGCGTGACACGCGGATTTACTTATCTCAATGGCACGTTCACGCCGAACATCGTCTATCCTGGCGCCTCGTTGACGCAGCTGCGCGGCATTGCTCCCAATGGGGATATAGCCGGTTCGTATCGGATGCCGGGGGAGCCTACCGTGAACTTTCACGGATTCGTGCTGACGACCGACGGCTCGTTCATCCCCGTAAACTTTCCAGGGCATACCAGTCACATCTCACAGCGCATCCTCGCGGACGGCACAATACTCGGCTGCTTCCACGACTGGGACCAGATGGTGACGATGCGCGGCGTGAAGATCACGCGCGAGGCGTACACGTCGAACGGAAATGCGTCGGACGCGAATGCGTATTCCTCAATCGACGCTTTTGGAAGCATGACCAACGGCGGTACACCGGATGGGAATACTCGGACGGGACTGTACACCGATATGGAGAGCGGCCTTCCGCGTGGTTTCGTGATCGATCACGGCACGTTCACCGGTTTCGATGTTCCGGCCAGCGATGGCACGAACGCGTGGGATATGAATCCGTCTGGGACGATCGTCGGACTGTTCGCTGATCTGGCAACTGAAAGCATTCACGGTTTTGTGCTGGAGCACTGGCGGGTTTCCGATGGCGCTGTGGTCGGGCAGTACACGACGATCGACTACCCGCTCACTGCAACTACGAACGCTGCCTACACGGATGTGTTCGGGATCAATCCCCAAGGCGATCTGGTCGGAAAGTATCGCGCGACGAGCCCGACGGGGCCGGCGCATGGATACATCGCGACGCGGCAATCGGAGTAGTGAGTTGAAAGCGCTACGCGACCGAAGGTGTCGCGCGGCGCTTGCGTTCGTTTTTGGAATTGGAGCGGCCGCTGCGACGATAGCTGCGCAGAACGACGTGGGCCACAGTGTTGCGCAACGTCAAGTGCGAGCTGCGGAGGCTGCTCGCTTTAGGGCGATGATCCGCGGCGACCTGCGCGCGCTGGACACGCTACTGGCGAGTGATCTCACCTACACTCACACTTCGGGAGAACGGCAGAGCAAGCGCGAATTCGAGGCAATGCTTAGTTCCGGTGAACTGACGTATCTCGGCGCCGAACCGGAGTCAGTTGTTGTCCGGATCTACGGGAACACGGCCATCGCTGACGGGCGTTCCAGGATGCACGTCCGGTCCGCACAACACGAAACGAGGTTCACCATTCGCTTTCTTGAGGCGTATGTTCGAAGGCGCGGCCGGTGGGAGTTGGTAGCTTGGCAATCGACGACCGTTCCACAAAGCGAGTGACGCATCGACACGATGCGGCGCGAAACATCGCCCGGCATTTGAGCGCAAGTCGCTCGGGCTCGCGACCAGCGTTCAAGCGCACGATTCGCGTGTGGGCATCCCGAGGCATCGGATAAACATTCCCACAACAGCGGCCAGCCAATTGTCTATGAGGTCAATCGCGACGTTCAATGGGAAGACTGCTCGGCTCGCATCGCGCAGAAATATCCCTCTAGAGGAACCGTCGGGCCACTTTCGGTAAACCATGTGCCGAAAAATCCGTTCTCCGTTGTACGAAGAATCCGGTACCACTCATACCACCCATCGAATTGAACCATTCCTGGAGGAAGACGCGTGCTGAAACTCAACGTCGCGACGTCTCCAGTCAGCTGAAAACCCGCAGCGATCTTCTGATCCGGCTTGCCCTTCGCGTCGAGTACTTCCGCGGTACCGACGAGTTCCTCCGGCTTGCGAGGCGAGGGTTTCAACGCGCCGAGGCGGACT
>DASQPS010000056.1:0-7745 GCA_035643845.1 Gemmatimonadaceae bacterium
CCGATCATTTCGTCGATTCGCGATTCGATTCGCGACTGAAGCGACTCACCCGGATCGATGAGGAGGTAGTGTGGTTCATACCCTGCATCCACCGCTGTGGTGGAAGACTGTTCGGCGTGGAGATCGCTGATTTTTGCTCCAGCCAGCAACACGGTTTCGATTGCTCTGACGAGCTGCGTTCGCCCGAGATGCGCGCGTGGCGGATCGAGCTGTTCGCACATGACGCGGAGCTCACTCAGAGATTTCGTGTCGAGGTCGCTCGCGAGTTCTCGCCGTTGGCCTGGATCCATCTCGGGAGAGTTGAACAACGGTGTTATCAGCGCTTTTATGTAGAGGCCGGTTCCGCCAACCACGACCGGCGTCTTATCGATCTCGCATGCGCACTCGATCCATTCCGCGGCGTCGGTCGCCCAGCGCGCCGCTGAATAGCGTTCGACTGGCTCAATGACATCCACACCGTAATGCGTGACACGCTCGCACTGCTCGCGCGTCGGCTTGGCGGTCCCGATGTCGAAATAGCAGTAGACCTGCCGAGAGTCGGCGGTCACGATCGCAGCGTCATACGCCTCCCCAAGCGCGAGCGCCACGCGCGACTTGCCCGCGCCCGTCGGGCCGCAAATAATCCTCAGGTTACCGCCGGCCAAACCGCCGCTCTACTTCATCCCAGGTGAGCTGGACGATCGTCGACCTTCCATGGACATCGTGTGCGGGCAGCGTCGTGTCACGCAATGCGGCAAAGAGCGCCTGCATTTCCCGCTGTGAAAGATGCTCGCCTGCTTTGATAGCAGCCTTGCAGGCGACGGTTGCGGCAAGGCGTTCGTGCTTCGCCGCGGCGCCCGCTACTCTATCGCCCGTCAGCGCGTCCAGCGTCTCCCGCAGGCAGCGCTCGGCGTCGAATCGCGGGTGCGGCATGGGAACGGTGTTGACGATGAGCGTGTGGCCGCCGAATCCTTCGACCTCGAAGCCCAGTCGCTCGAGATAGTCGCGATTGGCATCGAACGCTTCGGCCTCGGCCGGCCCGAGATGGAGCGTTAATGGAAGAAGAAGTCGCTGGGCCGGGGCCGCGCCGCTTTCCAGAGCGTGGACGAACTGCTCGTACAGCACGCGCTCGTGCGCCGAATGCTGGTCGATCAGGACGAGCCCGTCGTCATGCTCGAAGACGATGTAAGTGTGGCGAAACTGCATGAGCGGCGGTATCGGCGACTCGGGGGCGGCGACTTCGACGGCATCGTGCTCGCTGTAACCGCTCGTTGCATTGGCATAATCGGGAACCGACGGATCGAACAGAGGAGCGTCGAGATCCGCGCGCGGTCTGAGAATCTCGGCGCCGGGATTCAAGGTTGGCTCCGGCAGCCGAAATCCAAAGTTGGATCCCCGAAATCCGAGAGATGCCGCGCTGTCGAAATTCCCGAGCGCCCGTCGTACCGCTGTCTCTACAGCGCGCTCGATCGTCCAGCGGTCGCGAAAGCGCACCTCCGCCTTGGCGGGATGAACGTTCACGTCGACTGAATCAGCCGGCACGGTTACGTTGAGAAAGAAAGATGGCCTCACCCCAGCGATGATCGTCGAACGATAAGCTGCCTCGACGGCGCGACCGATCCCCGCATCGCGAACTGCGCGTCCATTTATCGAGAGGAATACGCGACGCGTCGATGTTCCGACATCGGCGGGCCGCTGAACCAAACCGCTGGTGTGAATCGGCCCCGCAACATCGTCGACGTCCAAAAGATCTTCAGCGTACCGTCCACCCCAGATCGCACCGAGCCGAGATCTGATGCTGGTAACCGGCGGAAGTGTAAGGGCGCTCTTCCCGTCGTGAGCGACATTGATGCGAACAGCAGGCTGCGTAAGAGCGAGCGCAGTTAGTGACTCGATTGCGCTTCGCCATTCCGATCGCGCGCTGCGGAGAAATTTGAGTCGCGCTGGAACATTATAGAAAAGCTGTGCGACGGACACTGTCGTTCCGCGTCGTCGAGCGATTCTCTCCGCCTTACCGACCTGGCCGCCGACAACCTTTGTAGAGGTCCCCTCTCCATCCGCTGCTGCAGTCACGATTTCGAAGTGAGATACGGACGCAATCGCCGGGAGTGCCTCCCCGCGAAATCCGAATGTTGATACGCCAACGAGGTCAGCGGCCTTCCGAATTTTCGAAGTCCCGTGTCGCGCCAACGCAAGGGGAACGTCTTCCGCCGACATACCGTTACCGTCGTCGCTGACCCGGACGAGACGCCTACCGCCATCTTCGAGTGCAATCTCGATTGTCGATGCGCCGGCGTCGACCGCGTTCTCCACAAGCTCCTTCAACACGGAAGAGGGACGCTCTACGACTTCGCCTGCTGCGATCTGGTCAGCTACAGCGCTCGGGAGAATCGAAATCAACGGCATTGTACCACCGAAGTTACCAATCCTTGCCCCTCGGCGGAGTGGGAACGTTTTTCTTCTGTCGCTTACCCTGCACGTCGGTTTCCTGATCTTCAGCGGCGTTCAGAACGGCTTCCGCTTGCTGCGGGGTCATTCCTGGTACTGGCCTCGGCGCGGGTGCCTGGTTGGGACTTTGCGCCGGCGACGGCGCCGGGTTTTTGTTCTGTCCTCCCCCACCACCACCACCGCCGCCACCACCACCACCTCCCCCGCCCGCCTTTTTTTTCCGAAGTGCTAGCTCGTAATTCCAGCGAGCGTCCGAGTCGGCGACCGCAACCTCGAGGATCTGTTTGTAGCGATAGAGCGCGCTGTCGAGCGGCGCATCGGCGGAATCCTTGCTGCGCAGACCCTGAAGCAGATAGTCGAGACCAAGGTTGAATCTCGAGTGGTGACGAACCTCGGCGTCCTTCGAATCGGCGGGCTTCGTGAGTGGCGCAATTGCGGGCTTCAGAGAATCCCGCCTGAGGAGGTTCGTTCCGGCGTTATAGAGCGCGATGGCTGGCTTGTCCCGCACCGCGGCCGGACGGCAGGACGCTGTAATGAGGAGCATGGTCGCGGTCGTTGCAGCAGCCGCGATTGCTCTCGCGCGACGGCGTCGGGTTTGAGAAAAGGTGTCGGCGGCCAGGAGGAGAAGCGCGCCGAGGACGAACCACTGAAACTGCGTTCCGAGGTTCTCGCCTGACACGACGGACCTCGGATTCGCGTGTAACGTGTTCAACGCCTGCCGTATTTTCCCCGCCTTGTCTGCAGTCGCGGCATCTACGAAAACCCCTTTCGCTTCGTCCGCGATCTGCTTCAGCAGCTGCGGATCGTAGTGAGTGATGACGATGTTGCCATTCTCGTCGCGCTTCTGTGTCACCACTCGATTCTCGACGATCGGAATCGTCGATCCCTGGGTAGTCCCAAAGCCAACCGTGAACACGCTTATCCCGAGGTCGTGCGCGCGCTTCGCCGCCGCAAGCACTTCATCCGGGTTGTCGAATCCCTCGCCATCGCTCATGAGAACAATCGCGCGGTCGCCGGGCGATTTATTGAGAGAAAGAAGATTCGTCGCCTGCCGAAGCGCGCTCGAGAGCGAGCTGCCACCCTGTCCGACGATGGATGGGTCAAGGTTCTCGAGAAAAAGATCGAGCGCGCTGTTGTCGACTGTGAGCGGCGTGAGGATGTAGCTTCGGCCCGCGAACGCGAGCAGTGCGAATCGATCGCCTGGTGAAAGATCGCGAAGCCTGTTGATCTCCTGCTTCATCGCGAGCAGCCGGCTCGGCTTCTCATCAGTCGCAAGCATCGATAGCGACGCGTCGAGCGCGAGAACCACATCGACGCCTTGTTGCTTGACGACGTTCTGCTCGAGACCCCACCGCGGTCCGGCAAACGCGAGGCCGAGCAACAGCGCGGCGAGCGTCGCGCGCACAATGCGCGTCCACGTTCTGCCTGGAGTGATAGAGGGCGCTAGACGGGCGATCATCGCCGGAGTTCCGAGCCTGGCAAGCCGAGCGAT
This sequence comes from Gemmatimonadaceae bacterium, assembly GCA_035643845.1. GTDB lineage: Bacteria > Gemmatimonadota > Gemmatimonadetes > Gemmatimonadales > Gemmatimonadaceae > UBA4720. Next base: position 3,920 of record DASQPS010000056.1, read on the forward strand.
TCGCGCGCGCACCCCCCAACGAACCAGCAACGCCGTCGCGATCGGCAGTATCACAGCGAGGGATAAGGCCCATGGCCATTGCACATATCTGAACACGTCACTCATGGAATCGGCGCCTTCCATGCGACGAGCGCGAGCTCTCCCGCAAACGTAAGGAGTCCGAGGAGAAGCGGCCATCGATACAGCTCCGTATACCGTATGACTGTGCTCGAGTGAACGGGCGCGCGCTCCATTTGATCGATTACGCTATAGATGTTCTGAAGCGCGGCGGCGTCGCGCGCGCGGAAATATCTCCCGCCGGTCATGCGGGCAATGTTGCTCAGCAGTTGTTCGTCGATCTCGACGGGCTGGTACTGGTAGATCAAGCCACCCGCAGCGTTTCTGCCGACAGGAACGGGCGCCATTCCCGCGCTGCCGACTCCAATGCCGTAGATCTTGATTCCGTACGCAGCGGCAGCCTTCGCCGCGGTTAGCGGATCGACGGTGCCGCGATTATTGACTCCATCGGTGAGGAGGATGAGCACACGGGACTTTCCGGGCGCATCTCTCAACCTGTTCGCAGCCGTCGCAATCGCGGTTCCGATTGCAGTGCCGTCCTCGAGCTGGCCAGCCTGAAGATTCGACACGGCCTGCATTACGACTGGGTAATCTGTTGTGAGCGGCACCTGAGTCAGTGCTTCGCCAGCGAACGCAACAACGCCGATTCTGTCCGATGTGCGCCGCGAGATGAACTGTTTGACCTTTTGCTTTGCGACCTCGATCCTGTTCGCCGGACGAAAATCGAGCGCCAGCATCGAGCTGGAGAGGTCGATCGCGAGAACGATGTTGATGCCTTCACTCGTCTGGGTCTCGATGTGTGCGCCAGACCGTGGCCGGGCCAGCGCCACGACGAGTGCGGCGAGGGTAATGTTCCGGAGAAACAAAATAGTCTTCGGAATCCAGCTGCCTGTGCTGGGACCAGTAGCAAGTACTGCGGTGCGCGAAAAAACAATCGCGTCCTTTCTGCGCCGTCGCCGCCACAGCCACCACGCAGGCAATAAAACCAGCAGCCAGAGCGCTTCGGGAGAATAGAGCTCGAACAGACCAAACACGTTCACGCGGCACGCTCCTTCGCCGCAGCGGCTTTCTTCGCCGGCTCGGAGTCGGGGTTGATTCGCGCTTCGGTGTGATCGACTATCGCGCGCGCCGTTGCACCGGCGTCGCGCGCCTCGTTCTCACTAGCGCCGACGCGGGCGAACTTAATCAGGTCGGCGCGCTCGAGCAGCGACGGCAGCTCCGCCGCCACACCGTCGTGCGGTTTCATCGCGAATAGAAGTTCCGAGGTCGTATCCGACCGCCGCACGCCGGGGATCCGCGCCGCCAGATATTCGCGAGCGACGTCGACCATGAGCGTGAGATACAGCGATGCCCGGCCGCCCTCGATCAAATTCATTCCTTGGATGCGATCGAATTCGCGTTTTGCCCGAACGTACGGGTCAACTGGTGCTTTGGGCCTGTTCCTGTACTTCCGCCACGCCCACCACAGAAGAATCGCGAGGATAATCGCCGCCAGGAGCGCGATCCACGGCCACCAGTTGAATACCGTCAGGACGATGAGAGGACGCGGCGGTTTGGGAACCCTCAGGGCGGTGTCGGCGGGAAGTACGGATTTGACGAACACGGTTGCACCGCTCAGAATCGGCCGTCGCTCCTCCGCTCCGTATGTAACGCGGACATCGGGAATCCGGAGCGGCTGCACACCGACGTCCCACGCAACAAGGTGGTACAGCGCGACTGCAGTGTCGCCGAGCATCGACACCAGCTTTTCGCCTCGAAGCTCGATTGGTCGCACGCCGTTCTGCATCGTGGTGTCCGGTCCGGCGGCAAATTCGAACCGAACGCCTTTCGGAGCGAGAACTTTGACGAAGAGGTCGAACGGCTGCCCGATGATCACCGTATCGGGGCTCACCCTGTATCCCATCTGCACTTGCAGCGTCCCTGCTGCTGGCGCGGCGGTAGTCGGTCTCTGCGAATTAGCAGCCGTAGCTGGCGTGCCCTGCGCGTTGGCCGCCTGAAGAAGGAAGACGCCCAAAGCAACAAGCATCAGCGCCGCCGAGCTCGCGTCTCGCGCGCGCGAAAGAAGCGAAGAAGCGGCTCTACCACGCCGCCCTCGGTGCGCACCGCGACTTCGTCGATCGCGAGTCGCCTCAAGAGATGCTTTCGCGTCTCACGCTCAGCGGAAACGCGCTTCGAGTATGAATCGCGCACCTGGGGATGGCTGGTGTCGACTTCGAAAGTTTCACCGGTTTCCGGGTCGATGAGGCGCGCGATTCCGATATCCGGAAGCTGACGCTCGCTGGGATCTTCGACGGTAACCGCAACGACGTCGTGACGCTGCGCGAGGAGCTTGAGCGGGTGATCGATGTCCGCCTCGAGGAAATCGGACACGATGAATACGATCGCGTGCTCGTTGAGCATTCTCGCGACGTAGTCAATCGCGGTCACCATGTCGGTGCCGCGCCCAACTGGCTCGAACGCGAGGAGGTCGCGAATGATTCGAAGGACGTGTCTCCTTCCCTTCCGCGGCGGAATCACGTGCTCGACACGATCGGTGAACAGCAGCACTCCAACGCGATCGTTGTTTCGGATGGCGGACATTGCGAGTACCGCGGCGAGCTCACTCGCGAGCTCGCTCTTGAACCTCTTCACGGTTCCGAACCGCTCCGACCCCGATAGATCGACGACGAGCATCACCGTCAGCTCACGTTCCTCGATGTAGCGCTTGACGAACGGACGCCGCATGCGGGCGGTCACGTTCCAGTCGATCGACCGCACCTCGTCGCCGGGCTGGTATTCCCGAACTTCCGAGAACTCCATTCCCTGCCCCTTGAATACCGAACGGTATTCACCGGTGAAGACGGAGTTCACGAGGCCGCGCGTGCGAAGCTCGATGAGCTTCACCTGCCGGAGGATTTCGGGCGGCACCCCCATCGGCTTTTCCGGTGTGCGCGGCACCGGCGGTTTCCGCCGTCTGCCAAGTCCGAACAATGCCATCACGGAGCCGGAATAGACTCGAGCACTCGGCTAACGATCTCGTCGCTCGTCACTTCCTCCGCCTCGGCCTCATACGTCCGCAACACTCGGTGACGCAAAACATCGGGAGCGATTGCTTTGACATCATCCGGCGTCACGAACGCTCGGCCGCGCAGAAATGCGTGCGCCCGAGATGCCTGAGCGAGCGAGAGCGTGGCGCGCGGACTCGCACCGAATTCGATCAGCGGTTCCAGCTCCGCAAGGCCGGCTTGCTCCGGATTTCGGGTGGCGTGCACTATGTCGACGATGTAATCGACGATCCGATCGTCCATGTACAACTCTGCGATGTGGCGTCGCGTCGCGAGGATCTGCGCCGGCGTCGCCACTCGGCTTACCGGAATCGGATCGCCGCTGGCCATTCGGCGCAGAATCTCCTTTTCCTCTTCGCGCGATGGGTAACCGATGTGTAGCTTGAGCATGAAGCGGTCGACCTGCGCTTCGGGAAGCGGATACGTACCTTCCTGTTCGATCGGGTTCTGTGTCGCGAGCACGAGGAACGGGTGCGGCACCTCGAACGTCCGGCCGCCGATCGTGACCTGCTGCTCCTGCATCACCTCGAGCAGCGCCGACTGCACCTTGGCCGGCGCGCGGTTGATCTCGTCGGCCAGCACGAAGTTGGCCATGATCGGGCCGAGCTCGGTGTCGAACGTCTCGGCGCCGGGCCGGTAGATGCGGGTGCCGACGAGATCGCCCGGGACGAGATCCGGGGTGAACTGGATCCGCCGGAACGACGCATCGAGCGCGTCCGCGAGCG
>DASQPS010000057.1:0-4304 GCA_035643845.1 Gemmatimonadaceae bacterium
TTCCGCGTCCGCTTCCCGCTTCCCCCGAGATTCCCCAAATGAAACGCAGTATCCTCACGGCGGCGACTGCCGCTTGCGTCGCGCTCACATCCGCTACGACAGCGAGCGCTCAAATCGATGCGCGCATGCTGCGACAGCCGGCAGTCTCGGCAACGCAGATCGCCTTCGTCTACGGCGGCGATATCTGGATAATGCCGAAAGCGGGCGGGACCGCGCAGCGCCTGACCACTGCTCGCGGCGAAGAAAGCTTTCCCCGGTTCTCGCCGGACGGATCGCTCATCGCATTCACGGGCGATTACGACGGCAACCAGGACATCTACGTCATGCCCGTCGTCGGCGGCGAACCGACCCGGCTCACGTATCACCCCGGCCTCGATCGGATGGTCGCCTGGTATCCCGACGGAAAATCCATTCTGTTCGCGTCCTCGCGAACGTCCGAGAGCAATCGGTACAACAAGCTCTATAAAGTCTCGAAAGACGGCGGACAGCCGACGGAGCTTCCGATGCCTTACGGAGAGTTCGCGTCGATCGCGCCTGACGGAAAAACCCTCGCGTATTTACCAGAGGCCGTCGACGCGCGCACCTGGAAACGCTATCGCGGCGGCTGGGCCCCGGATATCTGGATCTTCGATCTCGCCAACAACTCGTCCAGAAACATCACCCACGACGTGGCGAATGACGCACAGCCAATGTGGCACGGCTCGACGCTCTACTTTCTCTCCGACCGTGGCGCGAACGAGCGCGGCAACATCTGGGCGTACGATCCGGCTAAGGACAGCTTCCGCCAGGTTACGAATGCGTCGGACTTCGACATCAAGTATCCGTCGGTCGGCCCGTCCGACATCGTGTTCCAGAAGGGAAGCAGAATGTACCGGCTCGACCTAGCAACTGAGAAAGTCGCGGAAGTTCCGGTGCAGCTCGTCACCGACAAGGCGACACTCAAACCTCGGCCGCAGAACGTCGGTTCGGCGATCGAGAGCGCGTGGATCTCGCCGACAGCCAAGCGTGCGGTTTTTGAGGCGCGCGGCGATGTCTTCACCGTACCGGCGGAGAACGGTCTCGTTCGCGATCTGACGAGCACCTCGGGATCCGCCGAGCGCACGCCGACGTGGTCGCCAGATGGAAAACTGATCGCTTACTTCAGCGACAAGACGGGCGAATACGAGCTGACGGTGCGCAACGCCGATGGCACTGGCGAAGAGCGAACGCTGACGAAGCTTGGCCCTGGATTTCGATATCGCCCCTTCTGGTCACCGGACAGCAAGCAGCTCGCGTTCATCGATCAGACGCAGAAGATTCACATCTACTCGATGACGACAGGGAAGGATCAGGCAATCGACCAGGCGCTGACTTTTACCCACGGAAATTTTGTCGGCTTCACGCCCGCCTGGTCGGCGGATAGTCGCTGGCTTGCGTACGCGCGCGATATCGAGAATACCCACAACGCGATCTTCCTCTACGACACGCGCAATCAGGCGCGTCATCAGGTAACGTCCGGCTACTTCGACGACAACTCGCCTGCATTCGATCCCGACGGGAAATACCTCTACTACCTCTCGGGTCGCACGCTCGCCCCAAGTTACGGCGACGTCGATGCCACCTGGGTTTACGCGAACACGACCAACATCGTAGCCGTTCCGCTGCGCGACGATGTCGCGTCGCCCCTGGCGCCACGGAACGATGAAGAGCCGGCAGCCACCGATGCGACGAAGCCGGGAAGCGAGAAGGTCGACTCGACCCAGAAGAAGGCGAAGGAGACCATCGCCGCTGCCTTGCCCGCGCCGAAGCCTGCCCCAAAGCCGGTTGAGATCGATCTCGCGGATTTCGAGCGTCGCGGAGTTGTGCTCCCACCCAAGCCGGGAAATTTCGGCGATTTGCAGGCGATCTCGGGACAAGTGCTGTATTCGCGCGGGCCCCGCACCGGTTCCGGCGACAGCACGAGCACGATCATGTCGTACGACCTCAACGCCCGGGAGGAGAAGAGCGTCCTCGAAGAGGTGAACAATTTCGTCGTCGCCGCCGACGGTACCAAGATGCTGGTGAGAAAGGACCACGATTATTACATCAGCGATGTAAAGCCCGCCCAGAAGCTCGGCAAAAAGCTGGCGACAGCCGGCATGGTCGCGACTGTCGATCCGATGGCGGAATGGCACCAGATCTTCAACGACGCGTGGCGCATCGAGCGCGATTATTTCTACGATCCCAACATGCACGGCGTCGATTGGAACGCGATGCGAACGCAATACGGAAAGCTCATCGACGACGCCACGACTCGCTGGGACGTGAGCTTCGTGCTGGGTGAGCTGATCTCGGAGCTCAATTCATCGCACACCTACAATGGCGGCGGAGATCTGGAGTCGCCCCCGCGGCGCGACGTCGGCTTGTTGGGCGCGGACTTCTCGCTCGAGAACGGCGCATATCGCATCAAGAAGATCATCGATGGTGGCCCATGGGATAGCGAAGTTCGTTCGCCGCTTCGCGAGCCGGGTAGCAAGATCAAGGAAGGCGATTACATCCTTGCCGTTGACGGGACCCCTATCGATGTATCGAAGGACATCTACGCGGCATTTCAGGGAATGGCCGGCACCGTAGTCGCGTTGAGCGTGAATGACAAGCCATCGCTCACTGGCTCACGCGTCGTCCTCGTAACGACGATCGCGAACGAAGGACGTCTGCGCAACCTCGCCTGGATCGAGGCCAACAGAGAGCACGTCGACAAGGAAAGTCACGGACGCATTGGCTACATCTACGTGCCGAACACCGGCGTCGATGGTCAGACTGAGCTCGTGAGACAGTTCCGCGCGCAGTTTCAGAAAGATGGTCTGATAATCGACGAGCGCTTCAACAGCGGCGGACAGATCCCCGATCGATTCGTCGAATTGCTGAACCGCCCGATCACCAATTACTGGAAGACCAGAGAGGGCGCCGACTGGCAGTGGCCGCCGATTGCGCACAACGGTCCCGAAGCGATGCTGATCAACGGCTGGAGCGGATCGGGTGGGGACGCCTTTCCATTCTACTTCAAGAAGGCCGGACTTGGACCTCTCATCGGGCGCAGGACGTGGGGCGGACTGATCGGAATTTCGGGGACGCCCGATCTCGTCGACGGAGGAAATGTCACCGCGCCTTCATTTGCGATCTACAGCACTGACGGAAAATGGATAATCGAGAGTCACGGCGTCGACCCCGACATCGATGTCGTAGATGATCCGTCGCAGATGGCGCGCGGAATCGATCCGCAGCTGGAGCGCGCGATCCAGGAAGTCATGACTGCTGTCGACAAGATGCCAAAGAGGCCGGCACCCCCTGCCTACACACGGAGAACTGCCGGCGCGTCGGGCAATGAGTAGCGACGTAGTCAGCCGGATGAAACTTCGGTCGCTAGCCGGCCCACAACTGCGCGAGACGCTCCAGGATGTGAGCAAGATCCGGCTTGACGTCCATCACCGGCAACACCGGATCGGCGCCGAGTTTCTCCATTCGGTCGATGGCATTCCTGATCGTGAAGTTCCGCGGATCGAGCGAATCGTCCACCTCGTCCCACAGGAGCGGCATCGAGACTGTCGCACCCGGTAGCGGCCGAACGCTGTAAGGCGCGACGATCGTTTGGCCATGACGGTTTTGGAGATAGTCGAGATAGACTTTGTCGCCGCGCTTGGTAACGTGGCGCGTGATTGTTGCGACATCGTTGAGCTCGCGCAGCACAACGCGCGCTAAGAGCTCACCGAGCATTCTCGATTGCTCATAGGTGCACTGACGTGCGAGCGGCAACAGAATATGAAGACCCGTTTTTCCGGTCGTCTTGACGTAACTCGGCAATTCAACCGCCTCGCAAAGGCGTCGCAGTACTTTGGCGCAGCGAATCACGTCTGAGAATGGCGCCTCTTTCGGGTCGAGATCGATCACGCACCAGTCCGGCAGCTCGAGGGTGTCTTCCCTGCTGGCCCAGATGTGCAGCGGAATCGATCCCATGTTGGCGAGGTAGAGCAGCGCCTCTTCGCAGTCGCAGATGAAATACCGGATCTCCCGCTGAGTGTCTTCGCTCCAGATCGGAATGGTGCGCATCCACTCGGGAGCGAAGACCGGCGCGTCCTTTTGATAGAATGATTTTCCGGCGATGCCGTCGGGAAAGCGCGTCAGGACGAGTGGCCGGTTGTCGAGGTAGGGCAACATCCATTTTGAAACGGCGCGGTAGTAATCGACCAGGTCACCCTTGGTGAGCTTGTCGGCCGGCCAGTAGATCTTTTTGAGATTTGTGAACGCGATGTTCTTCTGCACGGCGGCTCTCGGCGGCGGAAGGGGCG
>DASQPS010000058.1:0-3610 GCA_035643845.1 Gemmatimonadaceae bacterium
ACGGTTATGAGCGTTACCGGAGCGAGCCGGCGCATCGCTTAGCTCAGGCGCTCGGTGCCGAGATAGACGCTGAGCGCAGCGGGGACGACCACACTGCCATCCTCCTGCTGATGGTGCTCCAGAATCGAGGCGATGATCCGCGGAAAAGCGAGGCCGGATCCGTTGAGCGTGTGAACGAATTTCGGCTTGCCACCGTCCGCTGGTTTGTAGCGGATATTTGCTCGGCGCGCCTGAAAATCCGTGAAATTGCTGCACGAGGAAACCTCGAGCCACTTCCCCACTCCAGGCGCATACACCTCCAGATCGTAGGTGTGGGCGCTCGCGAAACCCGTATCGCCAGACGCGAGTCGTACGACGCGATATGGAAGCTCGAGTAAACGCAGAATTTTCTCTGCATGACCTGTGAGCAGGTCGAGCTCGTCGTGCGAGCTTTCAGGTGTCACGTAGCGCACCAGTTCCACTTTGTCGAACTCGTGAACTCGCAACAGACCGCGCGTGTCTTTTCCTGCGGCGCCCGCCTCCCGCCGAAAGCATGGCGAGTATGCAGTGAATGCTTTGGGAAGATCCAATTCGCTGAGTATTTCGTCGCGATAGAGATTCGTTAGCGGCACTTCGGCAGTGGGAATGAGAAACAAATCCTCATCTTTCAGCGCGTACATATCCTCTTCGAATTTCGGGAGCTGTGCCGTCCCGACCATGCTCGCGCGGTTCACGACGACAGGGACCCATGTTTCGTCGTATCCGTGCTCACGGGTGTGGACGTCGAGCATGAGGTTCATCAGCGAGCGGACGAGGCGTGCGCCTTTATCGCGAAAAACGATGAACCCGGACCCGCTTATTTTCGCACCGCGTTCGAAGTCGATGAGGCCGAGGCGGGTACCGATCTCCCAGTGCGGCTCGACGCGGGCGCCTTCTCGTGGCGTGCCCCACGTACGAATGACAGCATTGCTCTCTTCTCCTCCGCTGGGGACAACGTCGAGCGTAATGTTCGGCAGCTCGAGAAGGATCGATGAGAGCTGCTGTTCCGTTTCGGCGAGCTCGCGATCGAGTCGCGCAATCTCATCGCCGAGCGCCCGCGATTGGTTCTGAAGCTCGTCGGCCGATTCGCCGGCCCTTTTGCGCTGGCCGACCTGTTGGCTCACTGTGTTCCGCGCGGCTTTGCGCTCTTCAACCGCCTGAATCGTGTCGCGCCTTGTTCTGTCGAGGGTGATCGCGCGGTCGATCGTGGGCGAAAGCGCATCGAGTACGCCGCGCCGACGCATTCCAGCGCGAAGTGCGTCGATGTTCTCGCGCACCATCCTCAGATCGTGCACGAATCAGTTTGGTGGCAGGCCGCCAGCGAAGGAGCGAAATCCGCAGTTCGGATCGACGCCCATTCTGAAATACAGAATCCTCGACGCGAGATTCAGGCTGTCGACGGTTATTTTCGCGTAGATGTCAGGCGAAATCGCGAACTGGCAGAAGTCTCCCTGTATGCTGTGCGTGGCCTGTACCACCACAACCTGCCCGAAGTTGAGAACAAGGGCCGTATCCGCTTCAAATCCGCTCTTTGGTGCGACGAGGAGCGAATCAAAATCTCCGGTAACCGTTTGCAGCCCCACAGGTCGCGTGCCACCAACAGGCGTAACGACGAGCTTTAACGGATATATCACTGGCTGACCGTTGTCGTTGATGTCCAGGGCGACGTCGAAGGCACCGCCCGCGTCTATAGGAACGGCCTGACGCGCAACGATCGAAATTCCACTTGGATATGATGGCGGCGTGCCCGACAGCGCCCAAACCGAAAGCGTGTCGACCGACGTGGGCAGCGTCGCCTGCAGACTATTCGGGTCGCTGCAGGCGTTAATACTTATGACGACGCATATCGTCGCGAGGATGCCGAGACGAGCTTTCATTCAGATTATGGGACAGATGAGAGGCTGGAGGGGTTGCTTCTCGATAATACCCCGTAACTTACGACAGTTCAAGCGATTGCCCTGCTTGACTTCACTCTTTCAGATTCCTAGCTTCGCAACTTCCTTCCCGACCAATGCCGAACATCAGAGATTTTACGAGCGCGCTTCGACAACGTCCGGGAGTTGATGCCGTCCTGGTACTTGGAAAGGACGGACTTTTGATTGAAGGATTCGCCGCGCCCGGCCTCAACAACGAAGATTTAGCAGCGAGAGTTCCAGCTCTCGTTTTCGAAGCCGAGGCACTCGGCAGGGCGACGCAGCAGGGACAGTTGAACACTGCGATTCTCGAACACCAGAAGGGATACGCCATCGTCGCTGCGCTTGCCGACGACACTCTGCTGCTCGTCCTTCTCCGACCGTCCGCTGACCTGGGCGGGTTGCTATTCGATGTTCGGCGCTATCGCGGCAACATCGCAGCGCTGATTTAGTTATGACTGAAGCGACGAAAGTTCTTTGCCATATTCTGGTCGCCGACGACGAGCCGCACATCGGACGCATCATCAAGATGAAGCTCGAACAAGGACCGTTTCGCGTGACCCTCGCCTATGACGGGCAGGAAGCTCTCGACTTGATCAACGGCGATGAGGTCATCGACTTGGCGCTGCTCGATCTCATGATGCCAAAGCTGAGTGGTCTGGACGTGCTGAAAGAGATTCGTCAACAGGAACGATTTAAGGATCTTCCGTGCATAATTCTCACTGCCGGTGGAGATGCGAAGCATGAGCGAGATGCGCTCGCGCTGGGCGCGACCCAATTTCTTACGAAGCCTTTCAGCCCGAAAAAACTCTACGCACTCGTCGCGCGTCTCACGGGACAGCCTGACGAAGCAGGCATAACGAGCGAGTGAGCCGCTGGGGTGTCGTTCTCGCCGGTGGTGTCGGTTCCCGATTCTGGCCGCTGAGCACTCCCGAACGGCCGAAGCAACTTCTCCCTCTGGCCGGCGAGAAGCCGTTACTCGTTGACGCAGTGGATCGAATGCGGCCGATCATCGATCCGGAACATCTTCTCATTCTCACCAATGCCTCGCTGACGAAGGCGATTCGCGCGGTCGTCAAAGACCTTCCGCGAGAAAATCTGATCGCGGAGCCGAAACCGGCCGGAACGGGGGCCGCGCTCACCTGGGCGGCTCTCACGATTGCCAAACGTGACGGACCGGACGCCACGATGATCAGCGTCCACGCCGACTGGGCGATCGCGGATGACGAGCGATTTCGCCAGACGCTATTGACCGCCGAGAAAGTTGCCGTCGAAACATCCTCGCTCGTCACAGTCGGGGTTGTCCCGAGCCGGCCCGATCCGGGCTTCGGGTATGTGCAACCGACGGATCAGAACACCCGCAATCCGTCGAAGGTCAAACGCTTCGTGGAGAAACCCGACCGCGCTCGCGCCGAAGAAATGTGCGCTCAGGGATATCTCTGGAACTCGGGAATTTTTGTCTGGAAGGTCGGCGATTTTCTAAAAGAGGTAGAAGAGCATACGCCAGAGCTCGCCACGGCACTTCGGCGCGCGCCGAGCTCCAGTGCGACGCAGTTTTTCGAGAGCGTGGTGATGCCGGTAAGCGTTGATGTCGGCGTGCTGGAACGTAGCGCGAGAGTCGCAGTAGTTCCGGGCGACTTCGGGTGGGATGACATCGGAACCTGGGCTGCTCTCTCTCG
>DASQPS010000059.1:0-24619 GCA_035643845.1 Gemmatimonadaceae bacterium
AACGAGCGGTCGCCGATATGAACGGTGTGGCCCGCGTTCGCGCCGCCCTGATATCGGACGACCCAGTCAGCGCGTTCAGAGAGCACGTCAACGAGTTTGCCCTTTCCTTCGTCGCCCCACTGAGCGCCCACGACGACGACGGTGCGTGTAGTTGAATCGAACATCGCTGGGTGAAATTCCGTGGTCAGGAGGAGGGAAAAAGCAAACGCCCCGAGAGCTTCGGGGCGTTGGTTCAATCTACCCTTCGCCGTTTCGGTGTCAACGCTTCGCCGGTGGAGGAGGAGGGACTTCATCGATGACACGCGGCGGATCGTCCGGCCTTACGATAGTCTTGATCGGCAGTATCACTGTGAAAGTCGACCCCTTTCCGAAAACGCTCTCCGCAAAGACGTGTCCACCCAGCGCGTCCACCAATTTCTTGGTGATGCTGAGCCCGAGGCCGGTTCCTCCGAACTCTCTCGTTCTCGACTGGTCAACCTGCCGGAAATCTTCCCAGATCGACTCGAGATCCGACTCGCGAATTCCGATGCCCGTGTCGCGCACGTCGAAGCGCAGATCCTCCTCGTCGCGCGAGATGATCACCCAGATTCCACCATGATGGGTGAATTTCACCGCATTCGACAGAAGGTTGAGCAGAATCTGCTTCACCTTCGTCCGATCCGTGTGAAGCGCCAGATCCTTTGACGGCATCTCGACGTTGAACGCCAGCGATTTCTTCCGTACGAGAGGCTCGATCTGCTGCGAGATCTCCGTCACGATGTCGCCCAGCTTGACGTCCTCTATGTGGAGCGGCATGCGCCCAGCTTCGATCTTGGCGAGATCCAGGATGTCGTTGATCAAAGCGAGAAGGTGCTGCGCCGCGCCCTGGATCCGGCTGAGTCCTTCCTCCTGACGCGGCGTCAGATCGCCATAGATCCGATCCAGCATCAGCGACGCGTACCCGATGAGAGCGTTGATCGGTGTGCGCAGCTCGTGAGACATGCTGGCGAGAAACTCGGACTTGAGGCGGTTCGCTTTCTCGAGCTCCTTCGACTGCCATTGCAGCCTCGTGTTCTGCTCGGCGAGGTCCGCCGTGGCAGCCCGGATTCGATCTTCGAGCTGGCTGGAAAACGTCTTGAGCTCGTCGTAGAGGCGTTCGTTTTCCACCTGCTCGGTGAGGTCGTGCAGAACCGACACGATCGCGAGCGGCTCGCCGCGACGGTTCAGAATTTTTCCGGACACGACCTCGACCGGGAGATCGACGCCCGTCTCGGGAATCTGGAGCTTCATCTGCTCGCGGCGGGCAAGATCAGAGCTGATCGTGAAGTCCGAGATGAATGTGGTAAACCTGGTGTCGTTGGCCTGGACCATCATCCCTCGTTCCCAGCTCTGGTTGTTATCCGTTTCGAAGAGCTGCTCCGCTTCCTTGTTCATCAGGATGATGTTCGACCGATCGTCAGTGACCAGGATCGGGTCAGCGACGTTTTCGAGAATGAGGTTCAGCCTGTCGCGCTCGCGTTTGGCGTCGATCTCCGCGAGCCGGACACGCTGGACCTGCCGCTCGAGCTCATTGGCGGCGCGCCGCAGGTCCGTGACGTCGCGTAAAACCGTCACGCTGGATCCCACCACGGTGCTCTCACCGCCGGCCGGGTTGTGCGTCAACACCTCGAAGAGCAGATCGGTGCCTTCATCGGGATCGACGAGATTGAGCTCGCGCGAATCCGCGCTCTCGTTGGACCCCATCGCTGTCTTCGATAGGTGCGAAGTGAAAAGAAGATTGTTGATCTCTACCGCTCGGCGACGTCCCTCCGAATCCTTGTCGGTCGTAGAAAGCAGATGCTCGGCGCGCTTGTTCTGGACGACGATGTGCCGTTGCTCATTGATGATCACGATAGGATCGGGAAGTGAATTCATGATCGCGGTGAGCATTTCGCGCTGCTGATCCAGCCGGCTGGTCGAGAAGCGGAATTCTTCGACCGCCGCCATGCGAGCGAGGACGGGACCGGCGAGCGACGTGGCCTGCATCACCGCACCGAGATTTACGTCGTCGATGGAGCCTTCGATGAGCGCGACCCCCCCGGGCGCGTGGCCGATTCTCCGCCGGCGATCTACAATGTTGCGGCGCCTCACCTCACAGCCCGGAAGCGGGATCATATCCAGTTCTGAATCGGTGAGCAGGTGCGGCGCCCCGCGATACTGCGGCTGCGGAAACGGGATTGCGACCCATTCTCGGAACGAGAGGCCTGGAATACTAATCGGCCCATTGGTGCAGCTCACGGCATGGAGCGAAAGAGCGGACACGACGATAGGACTGGAGAGGTCGTCGGTGGGAATCGAGATGATCGGTGCAGCGCCCGGGTCGAACCCGATGCTGGCTGTCGAAACAAATCGCCGCGGAGGACTGTCCAGCGTGATCGCCACAGCGCGCTGAGCGCCGAGGATGTCGGCGAGCTGCGCGATCATGAAGGTTGCAGCTGTGACGAAATCCGGTGCCTCAGAGATCGCGGAGAGCAGCTCCGCGAGCCTGTCTCCACTCAGTTGCGATGCGGGCCCCGTGTTCGAACTGAGTATGTTCCCGGCGGTTACCGCGCGGCTCTCAAGCTTCGAGTCGCTCAAGTCGCCGCTTCAGATCAGCATTTTCAGTCCGCATCCGGTCGAGCTCCTCGGTGCCGCCGGTATTCAACTCGCGAGGACGAGATCCCGGTGCAGTGAGACCGACCGCCTCTGAGTACTTGAGGTAAGTGTCGATTGATGCGACCACGATTCGCGCCTCGACCGTTACCAGATCGATGCCTACTAACGAGACGCGAACCCAGGCGTCAATGACAATGCCCTTGTCGAGAACGCGATCGAGTACATCGATGAGTGAGCTTCCGCTCGGGGCACGTTCAACTGCCATGTCTTGACTCCTGTTCGCTTGATGTCTTAGCGGCTGATGTGTTTGGCTGGTTTATGGCCTGCCGTGGCTCAGGTGTCGCCAGACGCGGATCGTGACGCCACCAATTCATTCCAATCTGTTCGGCCTTATCGATCGAGCAGATTAGAAGACGGACCTGGATGGTAAGAAGCTCGACGTTGGCGAGGTTGATCTTGATGTCGCCGACCACGACGAGACCCTTGTCGAGCACGCGGTCCAGAATGTCGACGAGACCATAGGTGCGCGACGGGGATACTAAGTCTGCCAAGCAGTCGTCTCCGTTCGGCTCGTCGCCGGTTTAGCGTAACCTTCCTAGGGGGCCCAGGTCGATCTGGAGATCGTCATCGGTCAACCCGAAGATCCCCTTCATGTCCTGCATTCGGTCGTTGAGGCGGAGTAACGCGACACCCAGACGCTCGACTTCCTCGTCGCTCAGATGTCCTCCCTCCATTCGCCGAACTGCCTGGTGCTCTAGGACCTTACGCAATACTTCAATCAACGTCAAGACGAGCCTCGCGAGGCCGTTCTCGACTTTATCCGGGTCCGTATTAAGACGCGGAGGGAGTCCTTCTGCAACTGCTTCAAGAGGGGTGACAGGAGCCGAACGCGGTACCTCGAGAATGTCCGCTACTTGACTTTCCATCGTCGATCCAGAGGCAGTTGTCGCCGCCGGTGCCGGTGGAACTGACGAGCCAGGAAGATGGCGCCGCTCGTCGGTCCGTCTCTTTTGTAGTGCAGTGGCTACACCAGTCAGTAACAACCCCAGGTCAACCCGCACGAGATCGATGTCCGCGACGGCGAGCATCACTTCGCCCTTGAGAACCACTCCTTTGTCGAGCACATGGCTAAGGAGGTCCGAGAGATCCAGTCGCTCGTCGCCGAAGATGTCATTGGCGCTCACGAGTCGTGCCGACCGACGAAATGGTACGGCGGCCAGGGACCGGTGAAGTCGAACTTGAATCCCGATGGCTCGTACTTGTTGACCATCTCCGTTAGAGCGCGCTGGAAGTCGACCACGCGTGGCGACGGAACGAGAAACGATGCGTTGAGGATTGCGCGTCCCTGCTCTCGCGGAGTACCGGAGTTCACGGGTTGCTCGCGTACCGATTCCACCGAAACCTCTCTGAGCGTATCGTGGATCTCATTTGAGACCTGCGCTGTGACGCCGCGACCGGCATCGCGCCGCAGGTTTTCGATCTTCCGCTCGAGCAGATACCTCTGGCCGGGCGACGCCGCGGGGACCTGGTTCTCGAGGCGAGTGAGCTCGTCGCTGTGATCTGCAAGATGATCTTTGAGCACGCCGGGCTGAACGTAGACACGGACGATGAATTCCCTTCCATCTGCGATCCGGGAAAAAGTCTGTTGAAGCTCGGTGAGCCGCTTCGCGAGCATCGCTTTCACTGCCTTGGAGTCGCGAAACAGAGTCCACATCGGGAACGGTATTACCGGTCCGACATCCGACGCCCACGTGAGTACCCTGTCGTGCGCGACGGCGCGCTCACTCACCCAGTCCACTTCCGCCGTCAGAGCCTCGACCTTGGCGGGCGCGTAGTCCTCGGCCCCGACTGACGTCGCCAGTGCCGAAACCTCGCCGTTTGCAATCAAGCTCACCGGGCCGCCATCGATGCCGCTCGGCGCTGTCGCCACCTCGGTCGACGAGCGCACGACCCCGTAGACATAGCACAGGCGCTCGATCATCGGCTGTCGCCCGTGATGCGCTACTCGGCTTCTTCTTCGCCGGCGACGCGCACCGGACCGCCGCTCATCGACATCCCGAACTTCTCGCGCCACTCACGCACTTCACGCAGCCTCTGCATGATCTCGGCTTCGCGGCGCACGTACTCCGGATCGTCGATCTCACCCATCTCGAGCTGCATCTGCAGCGCCATCAGATCCTCCTTGATGGGCGTGTCGTCCGTGAGCTCCTCGCGAACGACGCGGTCAACCTTGTCGAGCGTCCAGCGAGTTCCGTAGATGGGCCCGAGGAATGGCGCCAGGAGGATGTTGGTGAGAAGTCCCATATCGTCAAAGACTCAGGTTGCTTTCTCGAGCTTGAGCTTGATGTTGACGAAGTTGTACGGCGGCCAGGGTCCAGTGTATTTGAAGGTGAGCAGGTCCTCATATTGACGGCTGATCGCCTTCACTCTTTCGTCGAACGGTTTCTCCGCCTTGCGGTCAACGAGGAATGCGGCGTTCAGGATCATGCGGTCACCTATGACTTTGTTGCTTCGGCTCGCGACGGATACATCCTTGAGCTGTTCGTGGACATCCGTCACGTACCGGTTGCTCGCTTCCTCCATCGCGGCCTCGACAAGGCGCCCGAGCTGCATCCGCGCAAAATAGGTAGAAGACGCAGCGTTACGAGTGATCTCGTCCTTCAGACGGCGGATCTCGTCGTTTTCCTGCTCGATCGCGGCAACGACTTTGTCGCGATCCCAGAGCACCTTTAATCCAAACTCGATCTTGTCCTGCATTTTCTCGAGCACGTCCGTGAATGCCTGATAGGTCGACCGGAGAAGCGCGCCGACGTCCTTCTCGGAGCGGAACACGGTACCGAACGACATCGGTATGAGCGTGAACTCGCGCATCACCGTCTCGTTGACGAATTCGTGGGCGAGCACATTCTCCCGGGTGGGATCGTAGATCACGATGGGAGTGTCGCTCACGACAGCGCCAAGATCCTTGTATCTCACGGTGTACACGCGCGCGCCACCACCAATTCCAATCTCGCCAAACTCCCGGGACCGGTCGAGGCGGATGATGCAGTAGACGTACTTGCCCTCCGTGCCGTCTGCGGGAGACGGTTCCATTTTTTCCGCTGCGCCTTCACTTGGAGTCATTTGGGAATTGTCATCCTTCGATCATTTGGCTGCTGCGATGAAAATCCAGATACCGATCGTGAAACCAATGCCGATCTTGAGAACTGTAGATACTACGCGGCCGATCAATGCTCCAGTGGCAACTCGCGTCGACGCGCCAGGAGAGGCGCCTCCGGTGAGCTCAGCCACCAATGCACCGATAAAAGAGCCGACGAAAGCACCGATGATCGGCCCAACTATCGGGACGGGAAATCCGACCATCGCCCCGACGATGCTGCCGATTATCGCACCCCAACCGGCTCGGCGCGATCCCCCGTACTTCCGCGCGTAGCGCCCCGTCATCGTGAACTCCAGCAGCTCCGCCACCAGGGCGAGAACCGCAACTGCAACCAGAGTGAACCACCCGATTGGGTCGCCTTTCACCACAAGGTTGTACGTGACGGCCGAGGCCACCATGATCCATAGGCCCGGCATACCAAGGACGATCAGGATCAGCGATAGTATGATTACGACCGCAAGAATAATTAGCGGCATCAGCTCAGTTCCCTGGTTAGAGCGGCCAAAAGGGCGCCAGCCTCACTCACTCCACTTCCGCCGAGAACATTGGAAGTATCGCGCCGTGTATGGACGCGCGCGAGAGTCGAAAGCGTTCCCCGGCTCAGGGTGACGGATTCGATACCTCGATCCGCAAAGGCGACGCTGTCGGCTAGAATCCCTGGTATAAGCCGGCGAATTGGCAGTTGGTCACCTCTTGAAGGAGAGATTGTTTCTGCGGCTTTCTCGATTCTGCGGGGACGGGACGACGTGTACATCAGACGCCACTGGCCGTTGTTGTCGATCGTATCGCAATTGAGCACTATCAGGTCGGGCTTCGCTCCGCCGGCCCACGCTCGCGCACCTGCTAGAGCGAGCTCCTCCCCGCTCGTGATGAGTACTCCAACATCCAGTGAAGGCGGAATCATATGCGCAGCAAGTATTACGGATGCGACGCCGCTCGCGTTGTCGACTGCTCCAGGTGAATCGTTCCGTACAAAGCACAACATCGACGGCACGCCGACGACGATTGCCGCGATCTCGAGGACCCTCCAAAAAACTCTGGCTTCGCCTGGATGAACGAGAAGTACTAACAGGGCAATCGCGGCGATCAGGGTCGTGGCGCTCAGTGCTATCGAGCTCGCGATCCGGACGAGCATCGGCACCGTCTGCGATTTCGAGTCGAGATGCGCGACGAGCCATACCTTCGGATCGCCGCGACGCGCCTCGAGATTCACGGACCTGGCGCGAAGAAACGGGAACGCGTGGCTCCAGCGGCGCTTTGCGTCGGCGGATGCGAGGAACAACGCCACGTAGAGCGCGCCGCCCATCGCGAGCGCCAGCAACGGTCCGTGGCCAACCGCCGTACCGCCAACGATCAGAATCGTGGCAACTTGAACCGCCGCCGCGACCGGCACGCCCCATTTGCCCGGCCACTCAGAGTACTGGAAAGGACGCTCAGTGCACTCGAACCCAGCCATCTTCAGTTCTTCGACGCAGATCGCGCGCGCGTCCGCTTCGGTTTGACTTCCGGAAAAACGTGGCCTTAGTGCGAGTCGTTCCAGGAGATCCTTCGCGTAGTCCACGTCACCGGGCTCGACCATCTCCGGCGCTACAGAAGGCCCATCTTGTTTTTCACTTCGCGCATCGTGTGGCTGGCAATCGATTTCGCGTGTTCAGCGCCCCTGGCCAGCACTTTTTGGACTTTTTCCGGCTCTGCCGCGATCTCTTTAGCTCTTCGCCGAATGGGCGCGAGCTCCTTCTCCATCGACTCGTGCAACACCTTCTTGCAGTCGAGGCATCCCCAGCCGGCGCTTCGGCATTGAACCGCAACGTGGTCCACCGTCTCGGGCGGACTGAAAGCCCTGTGCAGATGATAGATGTTGCAGACTTCGGGCGTTCCGGGATCGGACCGGCGCACGCGCTTTGGATCTGTCACAGCAGGCCGCAGCTTTTCCCAGATCGATTCCGGAGACTCCAGAAGCTCGACGGTGTTGCCAAGCGATTTGGACATTTTTGCTTGTCCGTCGAGACCCATGATGCGGCGTGTGGGCGTCAGTAGTCCTTTCGGCTCGGGGAAAAACCCGGTCGCTTCAGCGTCAAACCTCGCGTTCCACTTCCGTGCGATCTCGCGCGATAGCTCGAGGTGCTGCAGCTGATCTTCCCCTACCGGCACCAGCTCGGCGCGATACAAAAGAATGTCGGCCGCCTGGAGCACCGGATAATTCAGCAAGCCCGCCGGAACACTTTCTTCACGGCTCGCCTTGTCCTTGAACTGCGTCTGCCTCTCCAGCTCACCGAGCGGCGTCAGAGTGTTGAATATCCAGGCGAGCTCGGTATGTTCCGGGACCATCGATTGCACGAAGAGCGTGCACTTCGCGGGATCCAGACCAGCCGCGAGAAGCGACATAGCCATGTCGGCGGTGCGCCGCCGCAGATCGGCGGGCTCATAAGGAAGCGTGATCGCGTGGTAGTCGACCACGCAGAAAAACGACTCGTACTTGTGCTGCAGATCAACCCAGTTTTTGACGGCTCCGAGGTAATTTCCGATGTGCAGCGAGCCGGAGGGCTGAATGCCGCTGAAGATGCGGGACATTGCGCGAAATTAAAGAGCGTGAGAGAGGAGTCGCAAGCAATTTCCGGAACTGATTTGGCGAATCGAGACCTTCTCGACGTCGCTCTCGAGGCAGCGCGCGCCGGCGCCTCGGTGATCCGTGACGCTACAGCGGATCGCGACAAGCTCGTTTGGGAATCGAAAGGGCGATCCGATTTCGTAAGCGATGTCGACAAAAGCTCCGAGCGCAAAATCTCGGACATCGTTCGACGCCGTCTTCCGGACGCCACGATGCTCGGCGAAGAGCTCACGCCTGATGCGCTATCCTCGTCCGGCATCGTGGTGATTGCGGACCCGCTGGACGGCACGACGAACTTTCTTCACGGCTATCCTGAGTATTCGGTATCGATAGCGATCGTTCGCGACGGATCGCTTTGCGCGGCCGTCGTGCTCAACGTCGTTAACGCCGACGAATTCACCGCAACGAGCGGCGGTGGCGCATTTCTCAATGGAAAGCGCATAAAGGTCTCGTCGCTGCGTGAGCCAGCGCGCGCACTGATTGGAACTGGTTTTCCCTTCAAGTCCCTGGGTGAGTTGCGACAGTACCTCGACCAGTTCACTTTGGTAACGCGAGGTACAGCCGGGATTCGCCGCGCCGGGTCGGCGGCGCTCGACCTCTCGAACGTCGCGTGCGGACGTTTCGATGCCTTCTGGGAGCTCGTCCTCGCGCCGTGGGACGTTGCCGCCGGGCTTCTGTTGGTTCAGGAGGCGGGCGGAATCGTCACCGATATCGAGGGCAACCCGGCGCGACCAGTTGCGGGAGCTTTTGTCGCTGGAAATCCCGCAATGCACGCGTGGCTGTTGCAAACCATAAAACGCGCGAACATGAGCAAGGACACGATTCGATGAAGATGGTGGAGTGCGTTCCGAATTTTTCGGAGGGCCGCCGAACAGAGGTGATCGACGCCATCCGTGATGCAATCGCGTCGATAGAGGGCGTCTCGGTGCTCGACGTCTCCTCCGACGCATCGCACAATCGGTCGGTGATCACTTTTGTCGCGCCGGTCGAACGCGCGGTCGATGCCGCGTTCGAGGGAATTCGCGCCGCGAGCCAGCGCATAGACCTCTGCAAGCACACCGGTGAGCACCCGCGCATCGGGGCGACAGACGTCGTGCCATTTATTCCGCTCGAAGGGTCGACCATGGAGGACTGCATCGCTCTCGCCCGATCGCTCGGCGAGCGCGTTGGGCGTGAGCTCGAAATTCCCGTCTACCTCTACGAGCGCGCGGCGACCACGCCCGCCCGGGAGAACCTCGCCGACGTTCGTCGCGGCGAATTCGAAGGCCTGCGCGAGGAGCTGGGAAAGAATCCGGCGCGAAATCCCGACTTCGGTCCGTCGCGAATTCATCCGACCTGCGGAGCGATTGCGATTGGCGCGCGCCCTTTTCTCGTTGCGTACAACATCTACCTCGGCCCGGCGACGAACCTCCAGATCGCGAAGAACATCGCGAAGGCCGTGCGCGGATCTTCCGGCGGATTCCGCTACGTCAAGGGTCTGGGACTCGAAGTGGACGGACAGGCGCAGGTCTCGATGAATCTCGTCGATACCGAGAAGACGCCGCTGCACAATGCGTTCGACTTCGTGAAGATGAAAGCCGAGGCCGAGGGTGCACCGGTCACCTGGAGCGAGATCGTCGGGCTCGTTCCCGAGCGCGTCCTCTTCGACGCGGCTGTAAGCCATCTGCAGCTCCGTCAATTCACGCCGAAACAGGTTCTGGAGCGCCAGGTGCGCGAGGTCGCGAGCGGTGGCGAAAGTGTGAGTGGGTTTGTGGCGTCGGTGGCGTCATCGAACCCCGTGCCGGGCGGCGGAAGTGTCGCCGCGCACGCCGGCGCTCTGGCCGCCGCGCTCACTCAAATGGTCGCTGGGCTCACGATCGGGAAGAAGAAGTACGCCGCCGTGGATTCCGAGATGAAGGAGATCGCGCTCAAAGCCGTTTCGCTCGGGAATACATTGTCATCGCTCGTGAGACGCGATGCGGACGCGTACGCGAGTGTGTCGGACGCGTACAAGCTTCCAAAGGAACAGGCCGATGCCGCGGCGCGCCGCGCTGAGACAATCACCGCAGCCCTGCTAAAAGCGGCCGAGGTCCCGCTGGAGACGGCCCGCGCATCAGTCCAGATTGCTGCGCTCGCCGCTTCGGTCGCGGAAAAGGGCAACACGAACGCCGTAACCGATGCGGGAGTTGCTGCTCTTCTCGCGCACGCCGCGTGCAAAGGCGCGGCGTACAACGTGCGGGTGAACGTGCAGGCGCTCGACGACAAATCCAAAGGTGCAGCGCTGACGAGCGAGGCGAACCGGCTGGTCGCGCAGGCCGCATCTCTTGCGGAGAAGACAAGCTCGCTCGTCGAGAAAGCTCTGTCGAGCTGAACTCGGCGGCTCAAATTCTGTGAGGGTTGTGCAGGCGATGCAGTCGCGGCGGCGAATACGTTTCATTTTTTCCGTACTGTTCGTTCCGTGCGTTGCCGCGGCGCAAACGGGGACCGCAGGTTCCGCGTCGATCATCGGGACGTGGGAGGCGTTGAGCCGATCGCCAGGCGGACTTGGCTCGACCATCGCATTCGGTCCCGACAACACCATGACCTTCACGATTGGCGCGATGGTCGACATGAGCTATCGTCTGAGCGGCGATAGCCTGTTCGTCACGAATGCTGACGGCGACCTTCCTGCCGCACAGATCTCGATCGTCAAGGACACGCTAGTCGTCACGAGAGATGGGAGAGAACAGCGCGAGACTCGCGTCAGCGAACCGCCGAGAGACAGTGTTGGGGGCGACGCTGACTCATTGGTCGGGCTTTGGACCTACCGGCACTACACGGGAGTCCCCGCATACGAGGAGTACACGAGCGACGGCGGATACCATCTGCGTGTCCCGATCAGGACACTGAAGGGCAATTACACGACCGCCGGAAATTCCGCGATGCTTCATTTGATGGGCGACGGCGGTGGGGATCGCGCCGTCAAGTTCGCGGTGGCAGGAGACACACTCCAGCTGACCTGGAACGGTCAGACCACCAGGTACCTCAGGGCAGCGCGCTAGGCCGGCAACGCGGTCAATACGCGCGGACCGTTTTCGGTAACCGCGATCGTGTGCTCGAAGTGTGCGGATCGCGTTCCATCAACGCTGACGACAGTCCAGCGATCCGGCATCGTGCGCGTGGCTGGGCCGCCGACATTCACCATTGGCTCTATCGCGATAGTCAGCCCTGGTTGAAGCCGTACACCGCGCTTTGGTTTGCCGTAATTCGGAACCTGCGGATCCTCGTGGAACCCAACGCCTATTCCGTGTCCGACGAGATCGCGCACCACGCTGAATCCAGCTGCCTCCACAACGCCCTGCACCGCGGCGCCGATGTCACCGAGATGATTCTCGGCGGTCGCTGCCTCGATTCCCGCGGCCAGCGCTTGCTTGGTAACGTCGAGGAGTTTCTTGGATTCCTCAGTCACCTTGCCAACCGCGACGGTCGTCGCTGAATCCGTGTAGTAGCCTTCGAGCCTCACGCCAATGTCGATCGAGACGATGTCCCCGTCTTCGATCACACGCTTCTTCGACGGAATCCCGTGCACGATCTCCTGATTGATCGAGGTGCAGATGCTCGCGGGGAAATTGTAGAGGCCTTTGAACGCGGGCGTCGCGCCCGGGTGGCTGCGGATGAATTCATCGGCGATCCGGTCGAGATCCATGGTCGTCATTCCGGGCCGGACGCTTTTCTCGAGCAAGCGCACAGTCGCCGCGAGGATCTCGCCGCCCCGCGCCATGATGTCGATCTCGCGCTGTGATTTGATTTGAATCACTCTTCCCTCCGCCTCCCGCCTCCCGCCTCCCGCTTCCCGCTCTCGCCCAATGCTTCGAGCGCGCGGGCGGTTACGTCGTCCACAGAACCGTCCGCGGGGATGCGGAGAACTTTCATCCTGTGGTCGTCATACCAATCTATAACGGGCGCCGTCTGCGTACGATACACTTCGAGTCGATTACGAATGGCTTCCGGCTCGTCGTCCTTGCGGCGCACCAGTCGTCCGCCGCACTTCTCGCATTTCTCTCCAGGCGGCCGGCCCATGTACGGCGTCTGGCATCCTTCGCAGACCGTGCGTTTGCCCAGTCGGTTCACCAGCTCGTCGTCGTCGACATCAAACAGCAGAATCTTGTCGACCCTCTTGCCGATCTCGGCCAACATGATGCCGAGTCCTTCAGCCTGGGGCACGGTCCGAACAGCGCCGTCGAGAATGGCGCCCTTCGCCGTCGCGGGGGAGTTCATCACGTCCTGCAGGATGCCGAGGATAACCGAGTCGGGCACGAGATCCCCGCGATCCATGAAAGCCTTCGCCTCCTTGCCTCGCTTGGTGCCATCGCGCACGGCCGCGCGGAGGACGTCTCCCGTCGCGATCTTCGGAATTCCGAGTCGCGCGGCGAGCCTGTCAGCCTGAGTTCCCTTTCCGGCTCCGGGCGGGCCGAGGAGAACAATGATCATCGTGTGTGGCCGTCGAAAAAAGTTCGGAGGAGCTTTGGGCTCCTCCGAAGGGAAGTCGATGGTTCGCTGGAAATGCTGGACAAGATCAGCGCTGACGCGTCCTAGTACGACGCGCCGCCCGCCTGTCGGCCGCGGAAGCGCACGCGACCCTTTTTCATGAAGCCGTCGTATTTCCGGAGCAGGAGATGCTGATTCACCTGCGCCATGGTATCTAGAGCAACGCCGACCACGATCAGGAGTGAAGTTCCGCCGAACCTGAAGGGCACGTTGATCATGTCCGCAATGAACACCGGCAGCAGCGCGATGAAAGTGAGGAAGATCGCGCCCGGAAAGGTTATGCGCGAGACGACGTGGTCTATGTACTCGGCGGTGCGGTGGCCCGGTTTGACGCCAGGAATGAACCCACCCTGCTTCTTCAGGTTCTCGGCGATGTCGACCGGGTTGAAGATGATCGACGTGTAGAAATAGGTGAAGAAAACTGTCAGGACCGCGAAGAGCACGTAGTACAGCCAGGTGCCTGGCTGAACGTATTCGGACATGACGCGCGCTGTTTCATTGCCGCTGAATTGAGCAACTGCTCCCGGCACAACGATCACGGACGACGCGAAAATGATCGGCATGACGCCGGCGGCGTTGATGCGGAGCGGAATGAAGTTCTTCGCCGCTTCCCGTTGCCTGCCACGCGCCATCGTACGCTGCGGGATCTGGATCATCACGCGTCGCGCAGCAATGGTAATCGCGATCGTCCCGGCGACCACTCCGACCATCACGATGCCCAGGACGACGAGCGAGAACGCACCGACCGCCTGAGTCTTCACGAAGCCGAGCGTGCCGAAAATGCCCGGCCAGAAGCGCTCGATGATCGAAAAGAAAATGATGAGCGACGCGCCGTTGCCCAGGCCGCGCTCCGTGATTTGCTCACCGAGCCACATGACGAAGATGGCGCCCGTCGTGAGCACCGTCACCATCTGGATCTTGAACCAGAATCCCGGGTTGATCACAGCGTTCTGCAGCGATGCCGTAAAGAGCGCGAATCCCCAGCCTTGCACGACGGCGAGGGCGACGGTGATGTAGCGCGTCCATTGTGTCACGCGCTTCCGCCCCTCTTCGTCCTTCTGCATTTTCTCGACGGTCGGAACCACCGCTCCCGCAATCTGGATGAAGATGCTCGCGGAGATGTACGGCATGATGCCGAGTGCGAAGACCGTCGCGCGCGACAGACCACCGCCGACGAACAGATCGTAGAGGCCGAGCAGTCCGCCCTTGCCCTGATTGTTGAAGAAGTCAGTGAGGGCGACGACGTCGATACCCGGCGCAGTGACGTGCGCGCCGATTCTGTAGATCACGAGACACAGCAGCGTGAACGTGATCTTGTCCCGCAGCTCCGGCGTGTTGTAGATGTTGCTGACTGCCCGCGCGGGTGCTGATTGCGCCATTAGTTCTCTACCCGGCCTCCGGCCGCTTCGATTTTCTGACGAGCGCCTGCGCTCATCCTGATTCCACGCACCGTGACGCCCTTCGCGGCGTCGCCGTTGGCGAGAAGTTTTGCCGGTCCTTTGCCTTTGCGGATCAATCCTGCTTCCGTAAGAGTCTCTTCCGTCACTTCCGCTCCATCGGGAAGGCGAGCGAGATCGTCAAGACTTACGACCTGGTGCTCCACTCGAAAGATATTCGTAAACCCACGCTTCGGGATGCGTCTCGTGAGCGGCATTTGGCCGCCCTCGAACTGGGGTTTTCCACCGCCCGGTCCGTGGTGTCCCGAGCGCGCCTTGATTCCCTTGTTGCCCTTGCCCGACGTTTTGCCGGTGCCGGAGCCCGGGCCACGCCCGAGTCTCTTGCGGTTACGATGCGAGCCTGGAGCCGCGACGAGATTGTGAAGGCCGATGCGCTCGACAGTTCCACCTGCGGAATCTTTCGACCGAGCCGTACGCGTTGTCTTGTTTGCCACTGGTTATCCCTCTACCGGCGTCACTTCGACGAGGTGACGCACGTGCTTGATCTGTCCGCGCAAAGCGGGTGAGTCCTGCTTGACGACTTCAGCCTGGTGATTCCGGAGCCCCAGTGCTTCGAGCGTCCGGCGCATCCGCCACGAGTGGCCGATCGCGCTTCTCACCTGCTTGATTCGAACTTTTCCTTCAGTGATGGTTTCCTTCGGGGTCGTCTTGGGACCGCTCGTGTTCCACCACACGTGAGTTCTAGGCATGTGCTACCGCCTCCTTCGATTTGGCGCGCGAACGATAACCAATGCTCGAGACTTCGAGTCCGCGCTCGCGTGCGATCTGCTCGACCGTCGTCAGCTGCTGCAAACCATTCAGAGCGGCCAGCACCATGTTGTGCGGATTCGTGGAGCCGAGACTCTTGGTGAGGATGTCGGCGATTCCGGCGCACTCCATGATGGCGCGCACTGCACCACCAGCAATCACACCCGCGCCCGGCGCAGCGGGCTTCATCAGAACGCGTCCCGCTCCGTGAGATCCCACGACTTCGTGGGGAATCGTTCCGCCGGTCATCGGGATGTTCACCATGTTGCGTCGCGCTCCATCGACCGCCTTCCGCACGGCTTCAGAAACTTCGTTGGCCTTGCCCGTCGCGAAGCCAACGCGACCCTGTCCGTCTCCAACCGCGACCAGCGCGTTGAACGAGAACCGACGACCGCCTTTGACGACCTTGGCGACGCGATTGATCGCGATCACATTCTCGACGAGCTCGCTGCCACCGTCGCCGCGTCCGCCATCACGATCGCGCCCCTTGCCTTCTCGCCGGCCACCGCCACGCTGACCACCTTGTCCCTCGCCGCGCGCGCCACCACCTTGGCCGCCACCAGGTCCGCCACGACCGCGTCCGCCGCCGCCACCAGGGCCGCCACGTCCACCACCGCCGCGTCCGCCCCGACCGCCAGCACCGCCGCCACTGCGAGCACTGCCGCCGCCCCGAGGACGTTCAGGAGCGCTTGACTCTGGCGCCGTTTCGGTATTCTCGTTTTCTGCCATTTATTAAAACTCCAACCCGCCCTCGCGGGCTCCGTCGGCTACGCCTTTCACGCGGCCGTGATATTTGTATCCAGCTCTGTCGAACACTACCCGCGTAACGCCGGCATCTTTTGCCTTCGCGGCGAGTCGCTTGCCCACCTCGACCGATCTCTCGGTCGGCTTTCCCTCGAGACCCGAATCGGTCACCGTCATGATCGTGCGCTGAGCGGTGTCATCCACCAGCTGCGCGTAGATATGCTTGATCGAGCGATATACCACCAAGCGCGGACGCTCCGCGCTGCCGATCACTTTCTTGCGCAAGCGGAAATGACGACGCGTGCGAAGCTGGTCGCGCGATGTCGGTCTGGCCATCTTCGGCATTACTTACCTCCCGCCTTGCCGGCTTTGCGCCGTATCTGCTCTCCAACGTACTTGATTCCCTTGCCCTTGTACGGCTCGGGCGGCCTGATGCTGCGGATCTCCGCGGCAACCTGGCCAACGACTTCCTTGTTCGCGCCCTCGATCACGATCGATGTCGGTTGCGGAGCGCTGAGCTTGATTCCCTTCGGCGCTTCGTACTTCACCGGGTGGGAGAAGCCGAGCGCGAGCTGAAGTCCGTAGGGACGCTGATCCGCCTTGTACCCGACGCCAATGAGCTCGAGCTCTTTTCTGAATCCCTTCGTCACACCCTCGACCATGTTCGCTATCAAGGTGCGGCTCAGACCATGGAGCGCCTTGTGAAGATCTTCGTCCGACGGACGCTCAACTACGATCTTGTCGTCCTTCAGGCTCACCTTCATCGCCGGGTGAAGCTCGCGATCGAGCTCGCCCTTCGGACCTTTCACGTGGACCTTGTTTCCCTGAACGGTCGCAGTAACTCCTTTCGGGAGCGGGACCGGATGCTTTCCAATTCGTGACATCGCTCTATTCTCCTTACCAGACCAGAGCGAGGAGCTCGCCGCCGGTTCTTGCCTGCCGCGCCTGCCGATCGGACATCACGCCCTGCGATGTGCTGAGGATCGCCATTCCGAGTCCGTTGCGGACGCGCGGAATCTCCGCGACCGCGACGTATTTCCGCAGTCCCGGTGTCGAGACGCGACGCATCTCGCGAATCACCGGCTGTCCGCCTTGCGCGTACTTGAGGACGACGCGAAGCGTCTGTCTGCCATTTTCGTTGTCGAGAGTCTTGAAGTCCTGAATGAAGTTGTTCTCCTTCAGGATCTTCGCGATCTCCACCTTGAGCTTCGAGACCGGCATGTCCACGCGACGGTGCTTCGCCCCACAGGCGTTGCGTATCCGCGTGAGCATATCGGCAATCGGATCGGTCATACTCATTTAGATCGTTTTCCTTGTCCTACCGTATCCTGTTCGGACGCGTAGAAGTGAATGGGTTACCAGCTCGCCTTTCTGACACCCGGGATGTAACCCGACAGCGCCAGATCTCTGAAACAGATTCTGCAGACTCCGAATTTTCTGAGGAACGCGCGCGATCTGCCGCACCTTTGACAGCGATTGTGCTGGCGCACCCCGAACTTCGGCTTCCGCTTGCTCTTCTCCACCATGGCCTTTCTCGCCATTACCAGTCTCTCTCTCTAGGAATTGATTCGCAGTAGGTGGCGTCGGACCACTACTGCTGCTGCGTGATGATCGGCTTGTCGTCGCCGCGGAAAGGCATCCCGAGCTCGCGCAGCAGCGCGAAAGCCTGGTCGTCCTTGTTGGTCGTCGTAACGAAGGTGATGTCCATCCCGTGAATCTGCTCGACCATGTCGTAGTTGATTTCAGGGAAGATCATCTGCTCCTTGACGCCCAGCGTGTAATTGCCGCGCCCGTCGAATGAGCGCGTGTTCACGCCGCGGAAATCGCGAATGCGAGGGATCGCGACCGTGACGAACCGGTCGAGAAACTCCCACATGCGCGCGCCGCGAAGCGTAACCGCCGCGCCGATCTCCTGACCCTGCCGGAGCCCAAAGTTGGCAATGGATTTTTTTGCCTTCTTCTTGACCGGCCGCTGGCCGGTGATGATGCTCAGCTCGAAAACCACGGTATCGAGCACCTTCGCGTTCTTGATTGCTTCGCCGACTCCGCAATTGATCACGATCTTCTCTAGAGTCGGGATCTGGTGCGTGTTGGTGAAGCCGAACTGCGATTTCAGCCGGTCGCGAACGGTTTTCTCGTAGTAGACACGAAGACGCGGCGGCGGAACAGGAAGATCCTTTCCGGCGTGCTCGGCCTGTGTCTGCTGCTGGACCTCGCGCTTTTTGCCCTGCTTTTTCTCTTTGGTTGCCATTTATCTGATCCTCGCTCAGCGCACCCGGGGAATCGCTTCCCCGTTTCTGACGCTGACGCGCTCTTTGGTTCTGCGCTGTTCCTGATGCGTGCCATCAGTCGTTGTGATGACGGTTCTCGTACGGGTCGGCGTGCGGGACTTCGGGTCGAGCAGCATGACGTTCGATGCGTGCACCGACGCCGGTGCTTCGCGAATTCCGCTCTCCTCGTCCGCCGTGCGCGCCTTCCGATGCATCTTCACCAGGTTGATTCCTTCGATGAGCACGCGCCCCGTCTTCAGGTACACTCGAAGAACCTTACCTTCCTTGCCCTTGTCCTCTCCACGCATCACACGCACGGTGTCGCCCTTCGACACGTGAACGTGCTGCCGCTTGGCGTTCTCCGCGTGGCGGGCGTGCAGCCTGGTTTTGGCGTTCTTTCTGTACTTGAGAACTCTCACTTTACAACACCTCTGGAGCGAGGGAGACGATTTTCATGTACTTCTTCTCGCGGAGCTCACGCGCCACGGGTCCGAAGATACGCGTCGCCCGCGGCTCTCCCTGTTCGTTGATGATCACGACCGCATTCTCGTCGAAGCGGATGTAGGAGCCGTCTTTGTGGCGTGTCTCCTTTGCCGTGCGCACGACCACCGCGCGCGCGACGTCCGACTTCTTCACTGTCCCGTTTGGCAGCGCGTTCTTGACGGCGACGATGACGACGTCACCGAGCGCAGCGTACCGCCGGCGCGTTCCGCCCAGGACGCGGATCACGAGCGCCGTTTTCGCGCCCGAGTTATCCGCAACCTTGACCACCGATTCCTGCTGGATCACTGGTCTTCTCCGTTAACGTGCACGTTCGATGATTTCGACAACTCGCCATCTCTTGTCCTTCGACAAAGGACGAGTCTCCATGATGCGGACAGTGTCGCCCGTCTTGGCTTCGTTCTGCTCGTCGTGCGCTTTCAGCTTCTTGGTGCGGCGAACCATCTTGCCGTACACCGGATGCTGCACCCTGCGTTCGATCGAGACAACGACCGTCTTCTGCATCTTGTCGCTCACGACCATGCCGACGCGCGTTTTCCGCGTGCTGCGCTCGATCGCGTTCGTCCCACTCTTCGCCAATTCAGCCATTAAGCCCTCTTACTCGTCTTCGCACGGTTGGTCGCGGTGGCGGTTTTGCGCCCGCGTCTACCCGTTACACGTCTTGCCTTCACGCGCCCAGGCGATTTCGCCTCGGCGATACCGATAATCTTTTCGTTCAGAATCGTCTTGAGCCGCGCGACATCCCTCCGGATCACACGCAGCCGGAGCGGATCGTCGAGTGTGCGCGTGCCGGATGCGAGGCGCAGGTTGAATCGCTCTCTCTCCAGCTCAGTGATGCGGGCATTTATGTCCGCCTCGCTCATCTCACGAATGTCCTTAGCTAGCATCAGTGTGCCCCTCTTCACGCGTCACGAACTTCGATTTCACTCCGATCTTTGCCGCCGCGAGCGCCATTGCCTTCTTGGCGATGTCGGGCGTCACTCCCTCGAGCTCGAACATCACTCGTCCCGGCTTCACGACCGCGACCCATCCTTCCGGTGAGCCCTTTCCCTTACCCATGCGGGTCTCGGCGGGCTTCTTGGTGATCGGTTTGTCCGGGAAAATGCGGATCCACACCTTTCCACCACGCTTGATGTGACGGGTCAGTGCGACACGCGCAGCTTCGATCTGCCTGTTCGTCACCCAACCAGGCTCCATCGCCTTCAGGCCATAGTGACCGAACGACACTTCGTTTCCGCGGGTCGCGAGACCCTTCGTGCGGCCCTTGAACCGCTTTCTGAACTTTACGCGCTTGGGACTGAGCATTCGTTATATCCTCAGGCCCCAGTCGAGTAGGTCTTGCCACGACGGTCTTCGACGATCTCGCCTTTGAAGATCCACACCTTAACACCGATGGTTCCGAAGGTTGTCTTCGCGGTCGAAGTCGCGTAGTCGATGTCGGCCCGCAGCGTGTGAAGAGGAACACGACCCTCGTGATAACCCTCGACGCGCGCGATCTCGGCGCCGCCAAGACGGCCGCCGCACTTGATCTTGATCCCACCCGCTCCCATGCGCATTGCACTTTGTACCGCGCGCTTCATCGCGCGACGAAAAGAGATGCGCTGCGCCAGCTGGTTCGCGATGTTGTCCGCGACGAGCTGCGCGTCGAGCTCGGGACGCTTGATTTCCTCGACGTTGATTCCGACTTCCTTGCCGGACAAACGCGAGAGCTCGTCACGCAGCTGATCGACTTCGGCGCCCTTCTTACCGATGACGACGCCCGGACGACCGGTGTGAATCGTCACGACGACTTTGCCAGGCTTCCGCTCGATGCGGATGTCGGCAATGGCGGCGTGGCCGAGCCGGGCCTTCAGGTATTTGCGAAGGAGCTCGTCCTCGCGAAGGAGCGCGGGGAAGTCGCGGTTCGCGTACCACTGCGATCTCCAGGTCTTGGAGATGCCGAGGCGGAAGCCGATCGGATGTGTTTTCTGACCCATTAGCGATTCCTCTTCTTCTCTTCGCGCGCGTCGAGGATGATCTCGACGTGACTGGTTCTCTTTCTGATCGGCGTTGCCCGTCCCTGCGCCGCCGGCATGAACCGACGGAGTGCGGGACCTTCGTTTACGATCGCGTGCTTGATGTAAAGCGTATCCACGTCCACCGACTCGTTCCCTTCCCTCGACTTGAACTCGGCGTTCGCGACAGCGGAATTCAAGACCTTTTCGATCTGCTTCGCCGCGTGTTTCTTTGAAAAGCGGAGAAGACCGAGTGCTTCGTTCACATCCTTGCCTCGGATCTGATCGATGACGAGACGCATCTTGTACGGCGA
Organism: Gemmatimonadaceae bacterium; assembly: GCA_035643845.1. GTDB lineage: Bacteria > Gemmatimonadota > Gemmatimonadetes > Gemmatimonadales > Gemmatimonadaceae > UBA4720. Next base: position 20,915 of record DASQPS010000059.1, read on the forward strand.
CTGGCGCGTCGTCCGCTGAGTGGCGCTCGAAACGCCCTTACGCTCGGCCTGATGACGCTCTTTCCGGAGTTGGCTTCTCTGGCTCATTTGACCGCCGCCTGACCTTTCGCTGGGGTCTGTCCAGATGGCGCGGCACCAGGCCCACCAGCCGGAACTCCTCCGGCCTTCTTGTCGGTCGCCTTCACCGCACCGGTGTGGCCGCGGAAGAGACGCGTCGGCGCAAACTCACCGAGCTTGTGACCAACCATGTTCTCCGTGACGTACACGGGGATGAATTTGTTGCCGTTGTGAACGGCGAAGGTGTGACCGACGAAGTCCGGGATGATCGTGCTCGCCCGTGCCCACGTCTTGATCACTCTCTTCTCATTCTTGCCGTTCATCGTTGAGACCTTCGTCATCAACGCGTCTTCGACGTACGGACCTTTTTTGATACTTCTCGCCATGTTCGATTCTCTGAATTCGGAGTTACTGCGTTGCCTTGCCGCGCTTACGTCCGCGGACGATGAGGCGCTGCGATGGCTTCTTCTTGTTGCGCGTCTTCACGCCTTCCTTGTTGCCCCACTTGTCGACGACGTTGCGTCCGCCGCGGGTGCGGCCACCGTGCGGGTGATCGACCGGGTTCATGACCTCACCACGAACTTTGGGGCGCTTGCCCAACCAGCGGCTCTTGCCCGCCTTTCCGTGCGACATCAATTCGTGCTCAGCGTTACCGACAGTGCCGACGGTCGCGAGACACTTTCCATGAACGAGGCGCATCTCGGTCGACGCCATGCGGAGCGTCACGTACTCGCCTTCCTTTGCGACAACCTCTAGGGAGGTCCCGGCCGAGCGCGCCATCTGGCCACCCGCGCCAGGCTTGAGCTCGACGTTGTGCACGTCGGTGCCGAGCGGAATTTCCATCAGGGGGAGCGCGTTTCCGACGCGGCTGTCGGAGCCCGGTCCCGAAACGATCTTGTCGCCTACTGAAAGTCCTTTCGGGTGCAGGATGTAGCGCTTCTCGCCGTCCTCGTACTCGACCAGCGCAATTCTCGCGGTGCGATTTGGATCGTACTCGATCTCACGCACCGTCGCAGCGACGCCGAATTTGTTGCGCTTGAAGTCGATGACGCGGTACATGCGCTTGTGCCCACCGCCAATGCGACGCATTGCGATGTGGCCGTGATTGTCGCGTCCGCCGCTCTTCTTGAGCGGCTCCATCAGCGATTTCTCACCCGTGGTCCGCGTGACTTCGGAGAAATCCGAAACCGAGCGAAAGCGCGAGCTCTTGGTTACAGGCTTGAATTGACGAACGCCCATTTATTTATGCCTCAAAAATGTCTATCGAGTCACCGCTCTTCAGGGTGACTATGGCTTTCTTCCAGTGCGGACGACGCCCAAGCGTCTGACCCACGCGACGATTCTTGCCGCGGTGGTTGGAAGTCCACACGCCGGTGACCGTCACGTTGAAGAGCTCCTCGATCGCAAGTCTGATCTGCGTCTTCGTCGCTTCGGGATGTACGCGGAACGCGTACTCGCCGCGTTCCTGATACGCGCCCGAGGTCTGCTCGGTGACGATCGGTGTGATGATGGTGCGGGTTAGTGTCGGCATGACTTAATCCTTATTTCCCCTTCTTCTTTTTGCCGGCAGATTTCTTCGCCGACGATTTCTTTGCGCTCTTGGCCGCCGCTTTCGGCTTGGCTGCCTTTCCGGCCGCTTTTGCAGCCTTACGCGCCGTCTTGTGCGCGTTGGCGCTCTTGGTCTCTCGTTTAGCCGTCTTCGCCGCCGCCTTCTCTGCCCCGCGTGACCTGGACTCGGGCTTCGCGCGCGGGGCGCGCTCCTTCTCTTCGACTGCGTCCAGCGCGTACCCCAACGCGTTCGACTCTATGAGAACGACGTCGGACCACAGGATGTGGTATGTCGATACGTCAGCGTATGGCATTACGTGCGTCCGCTGCAGATTTCGACCGCTCAGAAAAACATTTTGCTTCGGACCATCTGTGAGAATCAGCACCTTCTTGTCAGTCACTCCCAGTGCTGCGAGAAGCGAAACGAGCTGTTTGGTGCTCGGCGCTTCGTAGTTGAAGTTGTCGATCACGATCAGCGCGCTTTCTCGCGCGCGCGCGTTGAGCGCACTCTTTCTGGCGAGTGCGCGAATCTGTCGCGGAACGGTCTGGTTGTACTTGCGGCCGGTCGGTCCAAAAACAGTTCCGCCGCCGACGAAGTGCGGAGCGCGGCGCGAGCCCTGACGAGCGCGTCCAGTTCCTTTCTGCTTCCAGGGCTTCTGGTTTCCACCGGTGACGAGGCCGCGCGTCTTTGTGTACGCGAGCCCGAGTCTCTGATTTCCGAGGAACGCCTTAACGGCCTGGTGCATCACGGGCATGTTGACCGTTCCGTCGAACAGATCGCTCGGAAGGTCCACCTGGTCGCGCGCAGTCCCCCCAGCCGTGTACGCCGCTGCCTTGAAAGTCTGTGTAGTCGTATCGGCCATGATTAACCCTGCTTCTTCACGAGGACGATCCCGTTCTTCGGGCCGGCCACGGAGCCGCGGATGTAAATGAGATTGCGAGCCGCATCGATTCGCTCAACGCGCAGATGCGTTTGCGTGTGACGCTCGGCGCCATAATGACCGGGCATCTTTTTGCCTTTGATGACACGCGACGGATCGGTGCCTGGTCCAATAGAACCCGGACGACGGTGCTTGGTGTTGCCGTGCGTGTTCGGACCGCCGCCAAAGCTGTGACGCTTCACGACGCCCTGAAACCCGCGGCCTTTCGAAGTGCCGGTGACTTTGACCTGCTCACCCGGAGCGAAGATCTCCACCGTGACCTTATCTCCAAGGGCGAACGTGGGTATTGTCTTCTTGTTTTCTTTGAGCTGAGCGTCGTCGAGGCGAAAGCTGCGGAGAACTTCCGGCGCAACGGTGACTCCGGCCTTTGCTGCGTGCCCGATGATGGCCTTGTGGGCGCGACGGCCGCGCGGAGTGCGCTCTCCTTTCTTGGACTCGCGGGCGTGACGCTGCTCACCGAAGCCAAGCTCGACCGAGTCGAAACCGACTTTGTCCTTGGTCAGCACCTTGATCACCGAGTTCGGAGTTGCCTCCACGACGGTGCAAGGAATCTGTTGTCCTTCTTCATTGAAGACCTGGGTCATCCCCAGCTTTCTGCCGATTATGCCGATCATTGATTCCTCTATGCCTACTCGACCTTGATTTCCACGTCGACACCGGCGGGAAGATCGAGCTTGGTAAGCGCGTCAACAGTTGCCGCGCGTGAATCCAGGATGTCGATCAGCCGCTTGTGCGTCTTGAGCTCGAATTGCTCGCGCGACTTCTTGTCGACGTGCGGCGAGCGGAGAACGGTCCAGCGCTTCGTCTTTGTCGGCAGCGGAATGGGACCACTTACCTGCGCGCCAGTCTTTTCGGCCGTGCGGACGATATCCGCGGACGCCTGATCGATGACCGCGTGGTCGAATGCCTTGAGCCGAATTCGAATTCTTCCTGCCATATCGTTCTCTCGGGTTGATTCGCGTTACTTGAGGATCTTGGTTACGACGCCGGCGCCAACGGTGCGGCCGCCTTCTCTGATCGCGAAGCGGAGACCCTCGTCCATCGCGATCGGCGTAATGAGCTCGATCGTCATCTGCACGTTGTCTCCAGGCATCACCATCTCCATACCTTCAGGCAACTCGACACTTCCAGTCCCGTCGGTCGTTCTGAAGTAGAACTG
>DASQPS010000060.1:0-8987 GCA_035643845.1 Gemmatimonadaceae bacterium
GGAGCTCGCGTTGGCATCCTGCAGGAATCGTTGCTCGTACCTGGTCTTTCGGTGAGTTACCTGCGCCGTGATCTACCAACGGTCGACCTGACTGCAGCTGCGAACGCCGGCGGCCTATCCGGAAGCCAGGACAGTCTCTACGTCACCGGACTCAGTCTCAAGACCAAAGCGTTGCGCCTCGTAGCGAGCAAGAGCTTGCTCTTGTTCGGCCTGGCTGCCGGGTACGGTCGGGACACCTACGAGTCGTCAGCCAGCGTTCGGGCTCACGTCGCGGCTCGGCCACCGTTCACCGGAGCGTCCGACGCGGGCCCCGTCACTCTGTCACAGAACCTGACTCGCAGTAACATTTTTGCCGATGTGTCCATGAACCTTCTGCTTTTGAAGCTCACTGGTGAAATTGGACAGGTATCCGGTGGAACCATCAACACTTTCAATACCTTCAGTGGCAAGCAAGCAGCCGATTCCAGAATCTACGGATCGGTCGGAGCTCGATTCGGATTCTGACCACGCGCGCGATGCGGAGTACATGCGTCGCGCGTTGACCCTCGCCCAGCAAGGCTGGGGACAGACAGCGCCGAACCCAATGGTCGGCGCTGTTGTCGTTAAAGAGGGGGCAATCGTGGGCGAAGGCTTTCATGCCCGCTTCGGCGAGGCGCACGCCGAGGCCGCTGCCCTAAAGGCGGCTGGCGAGCGCGCCCGCGGCTCGACGATGTATGTCACTCTCGAGCCGTGCAACCACTTCGGGAAAACTCCGCCGTGTACGGAGACAATTCTGGAGTCGCGAGTCAAGCGCGTCGTGATTGCCACCTCCGACCCGACGGCGCTCGCCGGCGGTGGAGCGCGCCACCTCGCGGACTACGGTGTCGAAGTCGAATTTGGCGTCGAACAAGCCGCAGCGGCCGAGCTCAACGCGCCGTTTATCTTCGCCGCTGCGAATAGCACGCGACCGTGGATCACGCTCAAGCTGGCGCTTTCCGCCGACGGGTTCATGAACGATCCCTCCGGCCAGCATCGTTGGATTAGCAACGACGCCTCGCGCGAAGAAGTTCAGCGGATGAGGGCGAACGTGGACGCGATTGCTGTCGGCCTGGGCACCGTCCTGGCCGACGATCCCAAGCTCACCGCGCGTGGGTCAATCCGACCACGAATCGCGCCGATGCGAGTCGTCTTCGATCGCGACGCGGCGACCCCACTTGATGCAACGCTCGTGAAAACAGCACGCGAAACGCCGACGGTGATTTTCGCGCATCACCCTACTGTCGCGCGGTTGGCGGCGCTTCATAACGCAGGTGCCGACGTATTCGAAGCCGAAGATCTCGGCGCTGCGTTGGCTGCGCTGCGCGGCTTCGGCGTGGAGCACCTCATGGTCGAAGGGGGAGCACGTGTAGCACAGGAATTTCTTCGGCAGAACGTGGTGGACAGACTGGTTATCTTTCAATCTCCAGTCACACTAGGCACGCACGGCCTGAGGCCGTTCGACGGGTTGGCCGAACCGCTCATCCACAAGATCAAGCACGCGCGCATGGTACGACGCGCTGAATTCGCCGAGGATGTGATGACGGTCTATGCGCTCCGAGAGGTTTGATGTTCACCGGTCTGATAGAGCAGGTAGGTGAGGTAGATCGGGTCGGGAAGTCCGACGCCGGCCGAGACCTTCGCATACGTGCTACTTTCGGCGACCTTGCGCCTGGTGAGAGCATTGCCGTCAACGGAGTCTGCCTAACAGTGCGTGACTTTGGCTCGGGATGGTTCGATGCAGCGGCGGTAATCACCACGCTCGAGCGGACGACAATCGGAGACTGGAGGAGCGGAACCCGAGTGAACCTCGAACGGTCACTGAAGGCGAACGATCGGCTCGGCGGACACATTGTTCAGGGGCACGTCGATTGTGTGGCGAGGGTCGCCGAGCTCGAGAAATTGGGTGACGCCCTTCTCATCGACATCGCGGTCCCTCCGACAATCGAGCCCCTTCTCGTGTTGCACGGATCGATTGCTGTCGACGGAGTGAGCCTGACGGTGAGTGATCTCAAGCCGGGCGTCCTTGAGTTGTCGATCATCGAGTACACGCTAAGGCACACCAATCTTGGCGATTTGAGACCCGGAAGCCGCGTCCATCTGGAGGCGGACATGATCGCGAAACATCTACGCCGATTGCTCGAGCCCTACCTGCGGGAGCCATCGGCGGTAAATTCAGTGCTGAACGACTTCTCGCTGGAGCACTAGAGGATTATGGAGTTCGGAACTGTCGAGCAGGCTATCGCCGACATCAAGGCTGGCAAGCTGATCGTCGTCGCGGACGATGAAGATCGCGAGAATGAAGGCGATCTCATTTGCGCGGCGGAGCTCGTCACGCCTGAGATGGTCAACTTCATGATCCGGAAAGCGGGAGGATGGATTTGTCTGGCGCTCACCGGCGAGCGCGCTGACCAGCTCGATCTCGCCCAGCAGAGCGAGGTCAACACCGATGAATACCGTACCGCGTTCACAATCAGCATCGATGCGGACGAGCGGTTTGGAGTTACGACCGGAGTGAGCGCGCAGGACCGCGCGAAAACCATTCGTGTCGCCGTGGATCCCAAGACGGTGCCTTCCGATCTCCGCCGCCCCGGACACGTTCCGCCACTGCGTGCGCGCGATGGCGGAGTTCTCCAGCGCGTCGGTCATACCGAAGCCGCCGTCGATCTGGCGCGGCTAGCTGGACTCGCCCCCGCCGGCGTTGTGTGCGAGATACTGAGCGAGGATGGCTCGAGCGCGCGTCGTCCCGAGCTGGAACGCTTTGCGGCCCGGGAAAATCTCACTTTCATCACCGTAGCCCAGGTCGTGGCGTACCGCCTCCAGACGGAGCGGTTGGTGCACCGCGTCGCCGAAGCCCGGCTCCCGACTGAGACAGGCATCTGGCGCGTTGTCGGATACCAGAATGACGTCGACCGTCACGAGCACATTGCTCTGGTTCTTGGTGATGTCGATTCAGAATCGAGCGTCCTCGTCCGAATGCACTCGAAGTGCCTCACGGGTGATGTCTTTCACTCGCTGCGCTGCGATTGCGGCTGGCAGCTCGATACGGCCATGAAGATGATCGCCAAGGAAGGAAAAGGCGTAATCGTGTACCTCGATCAGGAAGGCCGAGGAATCGGTCTCCTCAACAAGCTGAAGGCGTACGAGCTTCAGGATCAGGGGATCGACACTGTCGAAGCCAACGAACGACTTGGGTTCAAGCCCGATCTTCGCAACTACGGCATCGGCGCTCAGATTCTTCTCGACCTCGGCCTGCGAAAGATTCGTCCAATCACGAACAATCCGCGAAAGCTCGTTGGCCTGGAGGGCTACGGACTCACGATCGACGAGCGTGTTCCTATCATCTCCATCGCGCACGACGAGAATTCCAGCTACCTCGAGGCGAAGCGAGCCAAGCTCGGACACCTGTTCGCTTCCTGAATGCCCGAATTCGCGGGATTGCCCAGCGGTGCAGGGCGACGCGTAGCTGTGATCGCCAGCCGCTTCAATGAATCAATCGTAAAAAAACTGGTCGACGGCGCGCTGCAAGCCTTGATCAAGCACGGCGTGGCGTTCGAAGACATCGACGTTGTTTGGGTGCCTGGCGCCTGGGAGCTACCGATCGCCGCGCGTTGGCTTGTCGCGAGCGAACGTTATGACGGAATCGTCGCAGTGGGCGCCGTCATTCGAGGCGAGACCGCGCACTTCGATTACATCGCCGGCGAAGCATCCCGCGGCCTTGCCGCAGTAAGCGCGGAGTCGGACATGCCGATTGGCTTTGGCGTCCTCACCTGCGACACCGACGAACAGGCTGAGGACCGCGCTGGCGGCGCGCACGGCAATAAGGGGTGGGACGCGGCCGTCGCCACTCTCGAGATGGTCGACCTGTTCAATCGACTCGAACCTGACGATGCGGATTGAGTCGCGCGCTCGTGCGCGCGCGCTGCAGGCGCTATACGCGTGCGAGATGCGGGGCGGCAGGAATCTCGATCGGGTCGCGACGCAGGTGTGGGATGATCTTGCTGTGTCGCCGGAAGAGCGCCGCCTGGCGGCGTTGCTTGTACGGGAGGTCGTGAGCGCCGGACCTGATCTCGACACTCGACTGGCCGATCTCACTACCAACTGGCGCCTCGAAAGACTTGGAGCGATCGAGCGCTCGGTGCTTCGCTTGGGCGCGGCGGAGCTGATGAAAGGCGATACTCCGCCACGAGTTGCGATTCAGGAAGCGGTGCGGCTCGCGGAGCGATTCGGTACGTCCGCAAGCGCCAAGTTCGTGAACGGAGTGCTGGATGCTTTCGCCCGACAGGCCGGCATGATCTAGTGAGGATACTCGTTCTCAACTGGCAGGATCGAGAAAATCCGCACGCCGGCGGGGCGGAGCTGCATCTAACAGAAGTGTTCGGGCGAATCGTGGCCGACGGCCATAGAGTCGATCTCTTGTGCAGCTCGTGGAAGGGTGCCCCCGAACGCGAAACAATCGACGGAATCGAGATCCACCGAACCGGGACTCGCAACACCTATCCTTTTGTCGCGCATAGGTATTTTGCCGCGAATCTCCGGTCAAATGGATACGACGTGTTGATCGAGGACCTGAATAAGATTCCGTTATTCGTGCCGCTATGGGGCGAGCGAAAAGTAGTAGCGCTGGTCCACCATCTTTTCGGCGGAACGGTTTTTCGAGAAGCTTCGCCGCCGCTAGCTGCCGCGGTCTGGCTGTCAGAGCAGCCACTCGGACTGGTGTATCGTAAGGTTCCGTTTGAGGCTGTCAGCGTGAGCACTGCAAACGATCTCGTAGCCCGTGGAATCCCACGGAGCTCGATTCGGGTGATATACAACGGCGTGGACTCCGTACGACTCACACCCGATCCGCTCGAAAGGTCTCCGACGCCGGTGTTCGTTTACCTTGGCAGGCTCAAGAAGTACAAGCGCGTAGACAACGTCATCCGGGCATTTGCGGCTCTTAACGTACGCGAGGCCTCCCTCGAGATTGCGGGCACGGGCGACTATCGCGCTTCGCTCGAACGACTGGTAAACTCTCTTGGACTGACAGATCGGGTGAGATTTCTCGGCTTTGTGGCGGAGGAAAAGAAAGTTCACCTACTCCGACGAGCGTGGGCATCGATGGTGGCATCTCCAAAAGAAGGGTGGGGAATCAGTAATCTCGAGGCTGCAGCGTGCGGTACCCCGGTCATCGCGGCTGATGCCCCGGGAATCCGGGAGTCGGTGGTGGATGGCGAGACCGGGTTTCTCGTCCCGCCGAACGACATAGACGCGATGGCCGCTGCAATGAGAGGTATCGTTGTCTCGAGAGATCTCGTCGACGTGCTCGGCGCGGCGGGGCGGCGCTTCGCCGAGACGTTCACGTGGGAACGCGCGGCGCGTGAAACACTATCTCACCTCGAGGAAGTCGTCGCCCGATGATTGTTCCTGCCACAACCGGTCGCGATGGCCGCTTCTAAAGTTACCGTCGGGCTACTGCTCGATCGTCTGCGCGGTACGCTCCAGTTGGAGGAGATCGAACCGGGCACAGGACTGGATCGCGTTGTGGGCAACCCGGAAGTGTCGAGCCCCGGCCTTGTGCTCGCCGGTTACGTGAAACGGTTCTCAGCACAACGCCTACAGGTCCTCGGCGAGACGGAAATCACATATCTCTCATCGCGGAGTGTCCCGGAGCGGCGGAAAATACTGGAGCTCTTTTTTTCTTTTCCGATTCCCGCCGTGTTCGTCACTAAGGGTCAGCGGTTGCCAGTGGGATTGAGGGAAGCAGCGGCGGCGTCAGGAATCCCGATCATTCGAACGAAGCTCAAGACCGCGGAGTTCTACCGGCGTATCAAGCCCGTGCTGGAAATGGAGTTCGCGCCGACCGTTTCATTGCACGGATCACTCGCGGACATATTTGGCGTCGGATTGTTTTTCACGGGAATGAGCGGGATTGGCAAGTCGGAATGCGTTCTGGATCTCGTCGAGCGCGGACACCGATTGGTGGCGGACGACCTCGTCATCGCTAGCAAGAGGGGCAACGACGTCCTGATCGGGCGCGGCCACGAAATGCAGCGCCACTACATGGAAATCCGTGGCGTTGGGTTGATCGATATTCCTGCAATCTTTGGAATCCGTGCCGTCCGGCAGCAGAAACGCATCGAAGTCGTCGTGCAGCTCGAGCAGTGGAATCAGGACGCGCCGGTCGAGCGCACCGGATTGGACGTCGAAACGACTACCATTCTCGACGTCGAGCTTCCGAAAATCACGGTGTATCTGAATCCGGGCAAGAATATTACGGTGATCGCTGAAGTCATCGCCTTGAACCACCTCCTGCGCTACTCGGGCGTCGATGCCGCGCAAACATTCAACGATCGCCTCGTCCGTCGAATGAAAAACGCCGCCTCGACCAACGTGCGCGAATACCTACAGGAAGACCATGAGTAACGCGGGAAAGGCAGAGGAGAATACGCCTCGGGGCATCGTCATCGGACACGGAGACTTTTCCGCAGGCCTCGTGTCGGCCGTCGATCAGATTTGCGGGATGGCGGGCAAGCTCGTGAGTCTTTCGATGATGGGGCTGACCCCAACAGACATTGAGACGGCTATTCGCGCCGAGCTGGCGCGCACAGGGGCCCATGTGATCTTCACGGATCTTCCAGCTGGAAGCGCGACCATCGCTGCCAGGCGCATCGTGAAGGAAGATCCCGGCATCATGCTGGTGAGCGGAGTTAACCTCGCGACGCTGCTGGATTTTGTCTTCAACTCCGATGCCTCGCCGATCGACGCCGCGCGGTCCGCGGCCGAGCGCGGCAAAGCCTCGTTAATCGTCGTTGAGCGGAGCTGATGGGCATCGATCTCTACCGGATTGACGACCGACTGATTCACGGACAGGTGGTCGTTGGGTGGGGACAACCTCTCAATGCGCGCTTTCTGGTTCTGGTGGATGACCTCGTTGCCTCGAGCGACTGGGAGAAGGAGCTCTATCGGATGGCCGTTCCACCTGAAATGGACATCTACTTCGCGGACGTCGCGACCGCCGTGCGGGAGCATGCCCGGTACGCTGGCGAAGCACGTCGTGGAATTCTCATCACCGGCGATATCGACAGCATGTACCGCCTTGCTTCAGGCGTGAAGGCAATCGGAAGCGTGAATCTTGGCGGCATTCATTACCGCGCCGGTCGAACGGAGAAATTGCGCTACGTTTTTCTGACGCCAGAGGAAGAGCGCAAACTGCGCGATCTGGAAGCTGTCGGGGTAGAAGTCACCGCGCAGGACGTACCCTCCGCGCACGCAGTGCCCCTTTCAGAAGTGCTCGATGGAGACTCGAAATGAATCTCCTCCAGGCCCTGCCCATTGCGATGCTCGGCGCCGTTCTCGGACTCGACGTCGTGAGTTTTCCGCAGGTGATGATCGCGCGCCCAATCGTGTCGTCGACTTTGGCCGGTGCGTTCATCGGGCACAGTGAATCCGGCCTTCTCATTGGTGTGGTGCTCGAGCTGATCGCTCTCGACACGCTGCCATTCGGTGCTTCGCGATATCCGGAATGGGGGTCGGCGGGCGTTGTGGGCGGAGCACTGTTCGCGGCTCAGACTCGAGGGATGCCGGGTGCGTTGCCTGCGTCCGTTCTTGCTGCACTCCTTACTGCAAGCATCAGCGGCTGGAGCATGGTCGTGCTGCGTCGCGCCATTGCTTTCCGCCTGGAACGCACACGCGAGCAGATCGAACATGGCTCCAGGAACGCGCTCTTCTCCCTGCATCTATCCGGGATGTCGCTGGATCTCTTGCGCGGTGCTCTCGTCACGACTCTCGCGATGATGATCTTCAGCCCTATCGTGCGTGCAATCGTCGCGACATGGGGCAGTGAATCCGTTTATTCGCGCGCAGTTCTCGTCGTTGTCGCCGCGATGGTAGCTGGTGGAGCGCTCTGGAAAGTGTTCCACTCGGTCCGCCACGTCATTTGGTTTTTTCTCGGCGGTCTCCTGATCTACACGCTTCTCATGACATTCGCATGACCTCAGCGACCGCCTCGCAGTTTGCTATTCCTTTTCGGGTCAGGGTGGCAATGTTCCTGAGATTGCTAGCCGTCCAGGGTTCGTGGAATTATGAGACGTTGTTGGGAACGGGCATCGGCTTTTCTATCGAGCCGGCACTGCGCTCCCTACCCGAGGGCAAGCACGGGGAGCAGTACCGTGCAGCTCTCGCCCGCGAGTCGCGCTACTTCAACGCGCATCCCTATCTGACGGGAATTGCCGTCGGTGCGCTGACGAGAGCGGAGCTCGAGGGAGTCGATCCCGCGCGGATAGAGCGTTTTCGCAGCGCCCTCGCGAGTCCACTCGGCAGCGTCGGTGACAGGCTGGTCTGGGCGAGCTGGCTGCCGTTCTGTTCGGTGATCGCACTGTGCGTTTACGGCGCCGGCGGATCCGCACTGGCGGTGGTCGGTACATTTCTGTTGTTGTACAACGCCGGGCATTTCCTTCTCAGAGCATGGGGACTCCACATCGGCCTCTCTCGCGGACTCAACGTTGCGTCGGCGCTCGCTAATCCGGTTTTCCGGCGAGGACCACAGTACATAGGGAGCGCGGCGGCGCTGGTCGCTGGGGTCGCTCTTCCAAGCGCTCTGCATCGCGTCGTAGAGCCGAGCAAACAGCTCACCGGCGGAATTATCGCGGCGGCGCTGTTCGGAATCCTTTTGCTCGCCGGACTGCGGGAGCGGGCCGAGGGCTGGCGAATCGCACTCGGCGTTCTGGCGATATTCGTTCTCTACTCGGTGCTTACCTGATGCCTGAGCGCGAAGTACGCATCGTCAACAAGCTGGGGATCCACGCCCGCCCGGCCGCCGAGATCGTCAAGACGGCGGGAAGGTTCCGCAGCAGCATCACCATCCTCAGGGACGACCTCGAGGTGAACGCCAAGAGCATAATGGGCGTCATGATGCTTGCTGCAGAATTCGGTTCGACGATTACGCTCCGTGCAACCGGCGAAGACGCCGAAGCAGCCCTGGAGGCTCTTGC
>DASQPS010000061.1:0-10556 GCA_035643845.1 Gemmatimonadaceae bacterium
GATTCCAGGATCGGCGCCCGAATGGTAGAAGAAGACGAGATCGCCTTTCTTCATCTCGTCGCGCAGATAGTTACGAGCCTGGAAATTCCTCACGCCGTCCCAATGACTAGTCCGTCCGGGTGAGTTCCAGAGATCGTCGAAAGAAAACGTGCCCGGCTCGGACTTGATCAGCCAGTATGCTCTGTCCTTGTGCGCGCCCTGCCCGACTTTCGCCATTCAGATCACCGTCCTTTCGAAGATTTGTCGCCAGTGGAACCTAACCGGCGAAGAGTCGTAGATTGCAGTACATCATAATCACCACAATGGCAGGTCCTTCATCATGCATCGCATTCGTTTGCGCTCGTCCGTGTTCTTGCTCACCATCGCAGCCGGTACAGCTGCGGCACAGACTCAGACCGCACCGCTCGCATATCCAACGGCTGCACGCGGCACACAGGTGGACGTGTATCACGGCGACAGCGTCGCCGACCCATATCGGTGGCTAGAAGATACCGATGCGCCCGCGACCAAGTCGTGGGTGGAAGCCGAGAACCGCCTCTCACAAAGTTTTCTCGCCGCGATTCCGGAGCGAGCAGCGATTAAGAACCGGCTCACCCAGCTCTGGAATTATCCGCGCTACGGCGCGCCCTTCAAGGAAGGCGGCCGTTATTTCTACTGGGAGAACACCGGACTACAGAACCAGAGCGTCCTCTACGTGCAGGACGGTCGAGATGCCCCGGCGCGAGTCCTTCTCGATCCAAATGTGCTTTCCCCGGACGGCACCGTGGCTGTTTCCGCGGACGCGGCGTCCGACGACGGCCACTATCTCGCCTACAGTCTGTCTACAAGCGGATCCGATTGGCAGGAGGTCCACGTCCGCGACGTCAATAACGCGCGCGACCTCGCCGACGTTCTCAAGTGGGTGAAGTTCTCAGGGCTTTCGTGGACTCACGACAACAAGGGCTTTTTCTACTCGCGCTACGACGAGCCGAAATCCGGAAACGTGATGACGAACGTCAACCGGAATCAGAAGGTCTACTATCATCGCGTCGGCCAGCCACAGTCTCGTGACGAACTCGTCTACGACCGTCCGGACCAGCCCGACTGGCTCTTCGACACCAGAGTGAGCGATGATGGGCAGTACGCGATCATCACCGTGTCGCAGGGCACCGACGTCCGGACGCGGCTTTACTTCATCGATCTCGACAACCCTGGCAAGCCGCAAATCGATAACCCGCTCGTTCGGCTCATCGACAACCTGGACGCGGAGTATGAATTCGTTGGTAACAGGGGGACGATTTTCTACGTGCGGACGGATCGCAACGCCCCGCGCGGGCGCATCGTCGCGATCAGCATCGACAATCCCCGCGAAGAGCGCTGGAACACCATCGTGGGCGAGAGCAAGGACGCGCTCGTTAGCGCCACAATGGCAGGCGACGAAGTGGTTGGGAATTATTTACAGGACGCGCACTCGAGCATTCGATTTTTTGCCGGGGGAAACCGCGACTACCGACGCGATGTTCGTCCGCGTCCCCAGGAACAGCAGCGGAATCCGGCGACCGTGTACGACGACACCAGCACGGCGCCTCTCATTTCGAGAGGCGGCCAGGTTACTGGCGGCGGGTTCACGCTGCGTGGCGAACTCCCTCTTCCGGGCATAGGCACTGTCACGGAGATCCACGGAAAGCAGGATGACGACGAGCTGTTCTACAGCTTCACTTCTTTCCTCAACCCCGCGACGATCTACCGCTATGACCTCGGCTCTCGGCGTAACGAGCTGTTCCGCGAGCCAAAGGTGGCGTTCGACGCGAGCAAGTACGAGACGCGCCAGGTGTTCTACACGAGCAAAGACGGAACACGTGTGCCGATGTTCATCACCGCGAAAAAAGGCCTGGTACTCGACGGCAACAACCCCACGCTGCTTTACGCTTACGGCGGGTTCAACATCTCGGAGACTCCTTCTTTCTCGGCGGCCAATGCAGCATGGCTCGAGATGGGCGGGATTTACGCACTCGCCAACGTCCGCGGCGGCGGCGAGTACGGAAAAGATTGGCACGAAGGCGGCATGCTGTCGAAGAAGCAGAACGTCTTCGACGATTTCATCGCTGCGGCGCAGTATCTGATCAGTCAGAAATACACGTCGACGCCGAAGCTTGCGATCCGCGGAGGGTCTAACGGAGGCTTGCTCGTAGGCGCGGTGATGACGCAACGTCCCGATCTCTTCGGAGCGACGCTGCCGGAAGTCGGCGTGATGGATATGCTGCGGTTTCAGAAGTTCACGATCGGGTGGGCGTGGACCTCTGACTACGGTTCGTCGGACGATCCCGCCCAGTACAAGGTTCTCAGGGCTTACTCACCTCTGCAAAACATCAAACCGGGAACGTGCTATCCCCCGACGCTGGCATTGACAGCGGACCACGACGATCGCGTTGTGCCCGGACACACCTTTAAATTCGTGGCAACGATGCAGGCCGCGCAGGCGTGCCCCAATCCGATCCTCGTCCGCATCGAGACGAAGGCGGGTCATGGCGGCGGCAAACCGACAACGAAACAGATCGACGAAGCAGCCGACAGGTTCGCGTTCCTGGTGAAGGAGCTGCACATGAAGCCCACGCTGCCATAGATGGAAACGTTCCTCGCGGGCGCGGACGCAGTAACCCAGTTGCTGCGCACCGCGCTCTTTTCCATCGCGGTGGTTTTTGGCGCGATATGCGTCCTCGACTGGGCCGTGCGCACGAGGAAGATCAGTCCGTTCAACGCCGTTGCTCGGTTCTGCCGGTCGACCGTGGACCCGTTCATCTCACCCATCGAGAGAAAAGTAGTCCGCGCCGGCGGCACTCCTGCATCCGCGCCGCTCTGGGCGCTCGCGATAATCGTAATCGGTGGAATCCTCCTGCTGACCCTCCTCGACTTCATCAAGCTCGAGGTCATTCGCTCAATCGTGGCATCGCAGGAAGGAGCGGCCGGCATTTTCCATTTGCTGGTGAGCTGGACTTTCACGATCCTCAAGGTCGCGCTGATTGTGCGAGTGCTCAGCTCGTGGTTCCCGATTTCGCCCTATTCCGGGTGGGTTCGATGGAGCTACGCTCTCAGCGAGCCGATACTCACTCCTCTCAGGCGTATCGTGCCGACGATGGGCGCGTTCGACTTCACTCCGATCGTGGCGTACTTCCTCCTCGACATCATCGAGTCGCTGCTGTTCAGATTGATGTGAGAGGCCCATCTCGTTAACATCGATTTTCTTTTCGTGGGAGATCGGCAGTTGGCCAAAGTTATTCTGGTGGGCAGCGACGTCGCGCTCCTCGAGGGATTGGGGCAGACGCTCGTCGGATTCGGTCATAGTGTTTCTTTCGCGGCCACGATTCCCGAAGCAGCCGCGACGACGGCCGGAGATGCAGCAGCTCTCGCAGTCGTTTCAGCCGAGGCGGTCGACGATGCCGGAATCGCCGCTACGCTTCCGCTGACGCCGGGCGGCGCGCTCATCGTCTATGCCTCGTCGCACGACCACCAGCCGGTTCTTCCGCCCAAACTCCAGCGCGCCACCCTCGCGCGTCTCGTGCTTCCGCTCGAGCGACACAGACTCGTCGCCCTCGTCAAGTCATTCGACAACCGCTCTCGCACCACTGGGCGCTCCATCCCTGATGACGTCGCCGACGAACTTCACCTGGAGTTCTGACACCTGGGAGTCGGCTTGCCCGAAGGCTGAGCACTCGCTACTATAGTGGAAGGGCCAGTTACAATTGAACCCGTGGCGATTTAAAGCAACTTGCGGCCACGTTAAACAAATCGCTAAAGCGCTCGCCCGGCGCCCATGCGCGGGCTTTTTTGTTTGCGCTTAGCGACGTGATCACGACGGACTTCGTTAAGCTCCTCGCTCGCGGGGAGATCGAGCAATCATAGATGACCGAAGCACACACCCAATCGCGATACCTTGACGAGCTGAACCGCCGAGTGCTGGTCTACGACGGTGCGATGGGAACGAACATCCAGCGCTACAACCTCAGCGCCGCGGATTTCGGCGGGAAATCACTCGAGGGTTGCAACGACAATCTCGTTCTCACACGTCCCGACGTCATCTCGGCCATCCATGAATCGTTCCTGGAAGTCGGATGCGATGTCGTGGAAACCTGCACGTTTCAGTCGACGCCACGGCGGCTGCACGAGTGGGGGCTGGGCGACAAAGTCCGGGACATCAACGTCGGTGCCGCGCGTCTCGCCCGGAAAGCCGCCGACAAATACAGCACACCGGATCGACCGCGTTTCGTGGCAGCGTCGATGGGACCGACGGGAATGCTACCCTCGAGCTCTGACCCGGTGTTGTCAAAAATCAGCTACGATGAGCTTGCTGATAATTACTACGAGCAAGCGAAATATCTCGTCGAAGGCGGAGTCGATCTCCTTCTCATCGAGACATCGCAGGACATCCTCGAGGTAAAAGCAGCCGTCGCTGGAATCGAGCGACTGTTCACCGAGCTCGGTCGGCGGATCCCTATTCAGACCCAGGTCACGCTCGACGTCAGCGGACGCATGCTGCTCGGCACCGACATCGCCAGTGCGATGACGACTCTGGAAGCGCTCAAGGTCGATGTCATCGGCCTCAATTGCTCCACTGGACCTGAACACATGCGCGAGCCAGTGAGATATCTGTCGGAGCACGCGACGTTGCCGCTCTCGGTGATCCCCAACGCGGGACTCCCACTCAACACCGGTGTCGGCGAAGCGGTCTATCCGCTCGAGCCCGCGCCAATGGCGGAAGCGCTTTCCGAGTTCGTGAAGGATTTCGGCGTTCGGATCGTGGGTGGCTGCTGTGGAACCACACCGGCCCATCTGTCGGCGATCGTAGCGGCCGTCCACGATGCCGAGCGCAAGGCAAAGCCCGCTCATCAGGCGCAGCACGTGCCTCGCGTGAGCTCCGCGATGCGCGCGATCACGTTGCATCAGGATCCGCCGCCGCTTCTCGTCGGCGAGCGCGTCAACGCGCAGGGTTCACGGAAAGTGAAGCGCCTGCTTCTCGCCGACGACTACGAGGGAATCCTCGAAGTGGCACGCGATCAGGTGGATTCAGGCGCGCACGTGCTCGACGTCTGCGTTGCTCTGACCGAACGCGCGGATGAAGCCGAGCAGATGTCGAAGGTCGTGAAGCTTCTGTCGATGAGCGTCGAGACGCCGTTGGTCATCGACTCGACGGAGGCGAATGTCATCGAGGCGGCGCTCGAGCACATTCCGGGACGCGGCATCGTCAACTCCATCAACATGGAGAACGGTCGCAAGCGCATCGACGCCGTCGTGCCCCTCGTCAAAAAACACGGCGCCGCGGTGATAGCGCTCACCATCGACGAGATAGGAATGGCCAAGACCAGAGAGCGGAAACTCGAGGTCGCGCGCAAGATCTACGACATCGTGGTTGGAGAGTATGGACTCTCGCCGGAAGATCTCATCTATGACGCTCTGACGTTCACTCTCGCGACCGGCGATGCGGAGTGGATCGACTCGGGAAAAGAAACCGTCGAGGGAATCCGGCTCATCAAGCGCGAGCTCCCAGGTGTCTCCACGATACTCGGCGTCTCCAACGTCAGCTTCGGCCTCACTCCGGAAGCGCGCGGCGTTCTCAATTCAGTGTTTCTGCACCACTGCGTACAGGCGGGACTCGATGCCGCCATCGTGAACCCTGCACATATCCGTCCTTACGCCGAGATCTCTGCTGCCGAGCGCGAGATGGCGGACGATCTCGTCTTCAACAAGCGGCCCGACGCTCTGCAGAGATTCATCGAATACTTTGCGAACGCATCAGGCACCGGTACGACCGCCCAGGTTGAGAAAGAAGATCCGACGGCGGGAATGACGGCCGAGCAAAAGATCCACTGGATGATTCTGCATCGGAAAAAGGACGGGATCGAAGAGCAGCTCGACGCCGCCGGCGTGCGGGAGAATCCAGTTCGCGTTTTGAACGATGTGCTCCTTCCAGCGATGAAAGAGGTGGGCGACAAGTTCGGCGCCGGCGAGCTGATTCTGCCATTCGTCCTGCAGTCGGCCGAAGTCATGAAGAAAGCGGTAAAGCATCTCGAACAATTCCTGGAAAAAGCCGAGGGCTTCACCAAAGGGAAAGTCGTGCTCGCCACGGTTTACGGTGACGTGCACGACATCGGCAAATCATTGGTCAACACCATTCTTTCGAATAACGGCTACACAGTCTTCGACCTCGGCAAACAGGTTCCGGTCAACACGATTCTCGACAAGGCTGTCGAAGTCGGGGCTGACGCGATTGGACTGAGCGCGCTTCTGGTTTCGACATCGAAGCAGATGCCGCTATGCGTACAGGAGCTCGACAAGCGCGGGATGCAGATTCCTGTTCTCATCGGGGGCGCGGCCATCAACCGTCGCTTCGGACGTCGCGCGTTGTTCGTTGAGGGCGAGCGCCCTTACGATTCGGGCGTCTTCTATTGCAAGGATGCGTTCGAGGGCCTCGAGACGATGGATGTGCTTCAGGACCCCGACAAGCGAAAGAAATTCGTGGTAAAGAATCTCGACGACGCGCGGAAGGACGTCTTTCTTCGCAGTGTCGTCGGAAAGGACATCGCGGTTGGCGACGCCGGCGGAGAGCGGAGTGACGTCGCGGCGGACAATCGGATTCCGTCGCCGCCGTTCTGGGGGACTCGCGTTATTCGCGACATTCCCCTCGACGAAGTGTTCGAGTTGCTCGATCTGGACGAACTGTATCGACTGCAGTGGGGCGCGCGCGGCTCAGGCGATCAGTACAAGGCCACGGTGAAGAACGAATTCGAGCCGGTGCTAAAGCGGCTCAAAGCCGACGCGAAGAAAAATGGCTGGATAAAACCGGAAGTCGTGTACGGTTACTTCCCCGCTCAATCGCAGGGCAACGACGTCATCATCTACGATCCGGCCGCGTATTCGAGCGACGGCGGCTCACTGCGCGAGATTGCGCGCTTCCACTTTCCGCGGATGGTGGGCCGCGAACGTCTCTGCCTGGCCGACTACATCAGAAGCGCAGAATCGGGCGAAGTCGACGTGGTACCGCTTCAGATCGTCACTGTTGGCAACGAGGCTACGAAACGCTTCGAGGAGCTGCAGGCAAAGAACGAGTACACGGAAGCCTTCTACTCTCACGGACTTTCTGTCGAGACCGCGGAAGCAGTCGCCGAGTGGGCGCATCGAAGAATTCGCAAAGAGCTTGGCGTGCCGAGCGGAAAACGATACTCGTGGGGTTACGGAGCGTGTCCGGATCTCGACGACCATGCCACGGTCTTCAGGCTCCTACCGGCGCGGGAAGCTCTGGGCATGGACCTCACTGAGGCTTTCCAGCTGATGCCGGAACAGTCGACTGCGGCGGTGATCATCCATCATCCCGAAGCGAAATACTACGCGGTGCGTGGTTCCGCGGGCGCCGCATCGTCCGAAGCGGAGGCAGCCGTTGCCTGACAATCCCCTGATGTCGCGACTGCTGGATCCGCTCCAGGTCATCGTCTTCGATGGAGCTATGGGCACGCAGCTTTACAACAAGGGCGTGTTCATCAACCAATGCTACGACGAGCTGAATCTCCGCGCGCCCGATTTGGTGCGTGACGTTCACAAAGCGTACAGGAAAGCAGGCGCTGAAGTTCTGGAGACAAATACCTTCGGCGCGAACCGGTTCAAGCTTTCGCAGTACGGGCTCGAAGCGCAGGTTGGAGACATCAATCGCGCGGCGGCCAAAATCGCGCGTGAAGTCGCCGAGGATGACCTGCTCGTCGCCGGAGCGGTTGGACCACTGGGCGTACGGCTCGAGCCACTGGGACCCACGAGTCTCGACGAAGCGCGGGCGGCATTTCGTGAGCAGCTTCATGCGCTCAAGGATGGTGGGTGCGACGTATTCATCCTCGAGACGTTCGCTGACCTCAACGAGATCGAGCAGGCGATCGCGGCCGCACGCGAAGTCGATCCCAAGATTCCGGTCATCGCGCAGATGACGGTTGGATCCGATTGCCACACTCCTTACGGCGTGACGGTAGAGGATCTCGCGCAATCCCTCGACGCGTTTGGCGCCGACGTGATCGGTCTCAACTGTTCGGTGGGTCCGCAGATCATACTCGACGCGATCGAGAAGATTGCGCTCGTAACGCGCCGCAAGTTGAGCGCGCAGCCGAACGCCGGAATGCCGCGCGACGTCAGCGGGCGCAGCATGTACATGGCGAGCCCCGAGTACATGGCGACGTACGCGCATCACCTCGTGCAGGCAGGCGCGAAGATCGTGGGTGGATGTTGCGGGACTACGCCCGAGCATATCGCGGCAATGGTCGAAGGCGTACGCCCGCTTTCGCCACGACAGGCGCGCGTGCCGATGAAGGAGCGTCGCCACAGTCATCCCGATCTGCCGCCCGAAGATCCAGGCGTCAAGCCGGTTCCGCTCGCGGAAAGATCCAAGTGGGGCGGTAAAATCGCGCGCGGCGAATTCGCGACTTCGGTCGAGATCGTGCCGCCACGCGGCGTCGACGCTTCAAAGATGCTCAGCGACACCGCGAAATTGCGCGACGCCGGCGTCGATGCCGTGAACGTGCCTGACGGACCGCGCGCTCAGAGCCGGATGGGTGCGCTGCTCACAAGCGTTCTCATCGAGCAGCAGGTCGGGATCGAGACGGTCACGCACTACTGCTGTCGCGATCGCAATCTGCTCGGAATGTTGAGCGACTTGCTAGGCGCCGCCGCGGTCGGACTGCGCAACATTCTGCTCATCACCGGCGATCCCCCAAAGATGGGTCCGTATCCAAACGCAACGGCCGTCTTTGACATCGACGCCATCGGGCTGACGAATCTCGTCAGTCAACTGAATCGCGGACTCGATCCGGGTGGCAACGCTATCGGCGCGCCCACGAAATTCGTCATTGGCGTCGGAGTGAATCCCGCTGCGCTCGACCCGTCACAGGAGCTGAAGCGGTTCGAATG
This sequence comes from Gemmatimonadaceae bacterium, assembly GCA_035643845.1. Taxonomy (GTDB): domain Bacteria; phylum Gemmatimonadota; class Gemmatimonadetes; order Gemmatimonadales; family Gemmatimonadaceae; genus UBA4720. The sequence goes on from DASQPS010000061.1 coordinate 8,917, forward strand.
GAAGGTGGAAGCGGGTGCTGAATACGCAATCACTCAGCCCGTCTTCGACGTCGAGCAGCTCGAAAAATTCCTTCGTACAATCGACCACACGCGAATTCCAATCGTGGCGGGAATCTGGCCGCTCGTCTCGCTACGGAACGCTGAATTTCTGGCGAACGAAGTCCCGGGTGTCGTTGTACCGCCCAGAATAATCGAGCGTATGCGCGGCGCGAGCACGAAGTCGAAAGAGCACGGCGTTGCGGAGGGCATCGCGATCGCGCGGGAGATGCTCGAGCGGGTCAGGCCTTATGTGCAGGGAGTGCAGGTGTCGGCACCATTCGGCAAAGTCGAGCTCGCACTCGAGGTTTTTCGGGACACTCTGTCAGCGGTGGAAGCGCGCACAGCCTGATGTCAGCCGACGAGATTTTCCTGTCTCGCTCACGATATTGGCTCACCAAGGAATATCCGATCAAGCTGCGCCACTGCGTTGACGCCCTTCCCCGCGCCGCCGTCTGGGCGCGACCCAACGAGAGCTGCAACAGCATCGGTAATCTGCTCGTTCACCTCACTGGGAACGTTACCGAATGGGTTCTCGGAGGCATCGGCGGCCAACGCGTCACCCGCCACCGATCGGCCGAATTCAAGCAGAGGCAGGGCGAGGACGCGTTAACGCTTTTGAACGGCCTGGAAGCAGTGCTCGCCAAGGCCGATTCGGTCCTCGCTCATCTCACCTCAGCAGATCTCGAGCGTCCGGTCACCATCCAGGGCCGCGACACCACCGTTCTCGCGGCGGTGTACCACGTCGTCGAGCATTTCTCCATGCACACCGGCCAGATCATTTTCCTCACCAAGATGTACTCTCCCGGCAAAATCCATTTTTACGAAGAGGCCGACGGTCTTGCTCGGCCCGTCTGGCACCGCGGAACCGCACTCGACGAAGCTCCGCACTAGATTTTAGGAAGTCATCCTTCATTTCGAGAGTTACACCCCATGACATTGCTTGGTCGACTGTCTCCCGTCGTCTTTTCTTTCGTTTTCGCTGTCGCAGTCTCCGCACAAAGCCCGGTGCAGAAAGCGCCACTCGACCGTGCCAATCTCGACACTACATGCTCCGCGTGCGACGACTTCTACGAATTCGCGAACGGTGGCTGGCTGAGTCGAGCCAAGATTCCCGCGGCCTATCCGGAGTTTGGCGCCTTCCAGGAGCTGTACGACCGGAACGAGGCAACGCTTCACGACATTCTCGAAACGAGCGCCAAGAACGTGAAGTCCGGACAGGCCAAGCCCGGAACGGGAGAGTGGAAAGTCGGGGCTTACTACGCGACCTGCATGGACACCGCCGCAATAGAACGGCGTGGCGCGGCCCCCATCAAGGAGGATCTCGACCGCATTGCGGCCATCAACACCCGCGAAGATCTGAAACGCTCGCTTGGCGAGCTCGAGAGACTGGACGGACTCGCACCATGGGGCGATGGCTCGGCGCAGGATGCACGCGACGCAGCCAACACGATCGCGGGGCTGTATCAGGGTGGGTTGACGCTGCCCAATAACGAGTACTACACGAAGACGGACACAGCATCGGTCAGCATGCGCCGCAAATTCGTCCAACACGTTACCCGCATGTTCGAACTCCTCGGCGATGCACCCGCGACCGCGGCGAG
>DASQPS010000062.1:0-5892 GCA_035643845.1 Gemmatimonadaceae bacterium
AGAGGTGGCTGCGGGAATCTCTGCAGATGCCTGGTCAGTCGCTACAGAAGCACGTGAGTTGACTGCGAGCGTAATCAGCAGGAAAGCCAGCACGCCAGCGACGGTCAGTACTTCGCGGTACTGCTTCCGCAAAAATACCAACGTCGCTTCAAGAACCTGAACCGGCGCGCTGGTCGATTGTTCGTCGTCGTCAGCATCGAGGGCATCGTGTCTGCGTTCGAGGAGAGCAGCGCGGTATGCAAGTGCGGCTGCCTCTCTTTCGGCCTCCAGGCTCGCCGATATTTCCGGTTTCGGAGGCGTAACCTCACGCTCAAACACGCGCGGAGGAGCGCTCTGCGGCGCAAAAACCGGAGTATCGTATGACTCAGTGGAAAGCTCAGAGGCCTGCAGCTCCAAGTCGGCAACTCTTTCCCTGATTACACGCAGACTGGGGTGCGAGCTCCCAAGGGTCGCTTCACGGATGGATGTGGCGCGCTGAAAAAGCTGGAGCGCTTCTGCGATTTTGCCGCGTGCCGCGCATACGTCTGCGAGGTGCTCCAGCGCTACGGCGTGGGCGAAATGGTTTGGCGAGAGGGTGCGTTGGCGAATATCGAGCACGCGCCTCCACAGTCCCTCGGCGGATTCGTGTTTTCCGCGCGACTCGTGCACGACGGCCAGGCTGGCCAGCACGGTAGCAACCTCGGGATGATCTTCGCCCTTGCTGCGTTTCATTTTCAGCAGCCGCTGAAGCAAAGGCTCGGCGATGGAATAAGCGCCGTTCTTCAGGCACAATCGCGACAGATCGTTGACGAGAATGACCAGGTCGGGATGCCCTTGACCGAGATACCGTTCACTGATCGCGACGGCGCGATTGAGAAGCGGCTCGGCGGCTTCGGGAGAACCTCGTAGCACACGGACTGCGCCGAGGCTGGTGAGAGCGGGTACGAGGTCGATGTGGTCGGATCCCAGAATCTGCTCGCTGACATCGACAGCTTTGGCAAAAAGTACTTCCGCGTCGGCGTAGCTTTCCTTCTGTTGCCTGAGCGTTCCAAGCCTGATTAGCGCCTGCGCGAGCTCCAGCGGAGAATCTCCCGATTGCTCGAATCGTTCGATGGTGGCGCAAAGCGCCTGCTCCGCCTGCGCTTCGGTAACGAGCTGAAAGCGCGGAGCTCCTGTTGCTGGCTCGCTAGTGATAGACGGCTCCGGCATGAACTCGACCTCCGCGGCCTGCATCTCTTGGTGAGTGGGACTTACAGGCGGGCGGGCGGCAAGTCGGGGACCATGCCGGAGTGCGAAAACGAGGGGCAGAACGCGGGCAAGTGGAGCGGATTCTGGAGGGAAAACAACACAGTGTTGCAGAAGTGCAACACTGTAAAAGTTCCACCTTTCGGGGATTCCAGGGCCACAAAACTGGACGAATTGCAGTGGCGGCTTTCTGGTCCCGATCATAGGCTTATTTGCTATTCGGTTTCCGGAACTGCCGCCGATACAGAGGGTACCTGTTAGCGAACCCTCAACCGACCTCATGGATTGTCGCGAATTTTGTGAGAAGCACGTTGCATTTGTAGACGATACTCTGGCGGGTATCGAGCTGGTGCGAATGCAGCGACATATCGCGGAGTGCGAGTGCTGTGCCCGGCAGGATGCAAGGGTCCGACGGGCGCTTCTTCTATTCAGAAACCTTCCTTCGATCGAGCCATCTGCCGGCTTTTCAGAGAGACTGCAGGCGCGCCTACGCTGCGAGCCAGCCGGCGAAGAATTGGTTGCTAGGGCTCAACGCAACCTGCGACTCGGCGCGATCGCCGCAACAATCGCGAGTGCGGCAATGCTTGGGTACATCGCAACGACTTTGTCGCATCCGGCAACTGCTGGCGACCTCTTGATGCCGCCAGTGGTCGCGAGCGCTCCGGAGCCAGAGCTTACGCCGATCACCACTTCCACTCCGGCAATCGTCACGTCTGTATCGGCCGGTTTGACCATTTGGCCCGCAGCGCTTTTTGCCGAACAGGTCCCGGTGCGATTCGCACACTCCAAGCTCGAGCTGGCTAACTACACTCGCTAGCTTGACGATCGGCAGCATCAGTGAGCTGCCGTATATTGGGAGATGGCCGTTTCCTCTCTCAGAACTTTACGCGATGCCATAAAGCGCCAGTCATTCGACGGCGCTTATCTCATATCCGGGGAAGACGAATACCAGAAGGATGATGCGGTGCGGCAATTGGTGGATGCTGCTCTCGAGCCATCGCTCCGAGACTTCAATCTCGACACGAGGCGTGCCGCGGAGCTCGATGCTGAAGATCTGGAAGTCCTCCTCTCGACTCCACCGATGATGTCAGTGCGCAGAGTTGTCGTCGTCCGTGACGTAGGCGGTCTCAAGAAGGACGCGCGAAAAGTTCTTGATCGCTACATCGGACAGCCCGCCAGTGATCTCCTCCTGATTCTGACTTCCGCGGCTGGCTCGAAAGCGGACAGTGTGCTGGTCAACTCCGCGACCCAGCTGGAATTCGCGCCTTTGACGGGCGATAGAATCCCGAAATGGATCGCGCATCACGCAACGGCCGATCTTGGAGTCGGCATCACCGAGTCCGCGATCGAGCTCCTTCAGGCGGCTGTTGGGAGCGACCTTCATCAGCTAGCTGGAGAAATCGACAAGCTGGCGAGCTATATAGAAGGGCGTGGTGGGGAGATCACCGAGGAAGCGGTTGCGGCTGTCGTAGGCGTGCGCCGAGGTGAGACCCAGGCCGATTTTCTCGATGCGGTGGCTGACCGGAATGTCGCCCGAGCGCTAGAGCTCCTTCCCCACATCCTGGCCCAGCCGAAAACGACGGGCGTCTCAATCGTCATGGCATTGACGACTCAAACCCTCGCAATTTCGTGGGGGCGGGCAAAGCTGGATGAGGGGGTCTCGAGGAGCCGTCTCAATCAGGAGTTCTTTGACCTCCTGAAGGAAACCGGCGCATACACCGGAAGACCGTGGGGGTCCGCGACCGCGGTCTGGAGTCGCGCCGCGGAGCGGTGGACACGGGAAGGGCTCGACCGCTCTCTCGATGTTCTGCTCGAGGCAGATATCGCTCTCAAGGAGAGCAGGGTCTCGTCCGACGAACAATTGCTGGCTACGGTAGTACTGAGTCTGTGCGCGGCCGACGAGCGGAGCGCTGCCGCATGAGACAATAGGAGAGTGGTGAGATGTTCAGATGGGGATTCCTTGCCGCCGCGCTGATACCTTGCGCGGCCGGGCTCACGTTTGCGCAGACTGCGCCCCGGCCGATAGATCCTGTTTTCGCACGCGCGCAGGCGCTGGTCAGCGATGGAAATGGAGTTGCCGGGAGAGCGCTTGTGGATTCGGTGCTGCACGCGACGCCCACCAATGCGCCGTTGTATCCTCAAGCTCTTTTCTGGAGAGCGTCCCTCGCATCGAATGCCGCTGACGCCGAGAGTGATTACAAGCACATCGTAGTCGACTACCCGCTGGCTCCGCAGGCAGAAGATGCATTGCTGAGGCTCGCGCAACTCGAGCTCGCGCGAGGAGATCGTGACGGCGCACTCGCGCACCTGCAGCGCATACCAAGGGATTATCCGCACAGCAAGTCACTCGCGCGGGCGAATTACTGGACAGCGAGGGTGCTGTTCGAGAAAAACGACATTCCTAATGCGTGCGCAGCGAACGCGAGTGCACTGGCTGAGTCAGGCGCTGACGAAATCGAATTGCGCAATCAGATCCAATATCAGGGTCAGCGGTGTCCGGCTGTTGCCGAGGCTGCCGCTACTGTGAAATCAGCCGCACCTCCCGACAGCGCAAAGCCGGTTACGGAGGGGCCGGAGTTAAAGCCGACCACGGTTCAGCCGCCGAAAGTTGAACCGGCGAAAGTTGAGGCCCCGAAAACCGAATCCCACGTGGTCGAACCGCCGAAAGTCGAAGCGGCAAAAAAGGTTAGCGATTCGCCGAGCAAGTCCGTGGCAAAAAGTGAATATTCAGTCCAGGTTGCAGCCTACAATCATAAAGCTGACGCGGAAAAGCTCGTCTCAACTCTTGGAAAACGGGGCTATTCCGCGCGAGTAGATGGCGACACCATCCCATTCCGGGTCAGAATTGGGCGATATTCCACAGCCACCGAAGCAGAGGACGCGCTGAAAAAGATCAAGGCGAAGCACATGGACGGATTCGTAGTACGGGCGCCTGAGCGGTGAGTCGAGCTGCATCGACGCCGCTGATGCAGCAATACCGGGAGATAAAATCGCGTCATCAGGACGCGATTCTGTTCTTCCGGATGGGCGAGTTCTACGAAATGTTCTACGAAGACGCCGAGGTCGCGTCGAAAACCCTCGGTCTAACGCTGACCTCGAGGAATAACGGCGGTGCGAGCGAGGTCCCGCTTGCAGGAGTCCCAGTCAAGGCGGCAGGCGAATACCTTCGGCGTCTGATTCAGCAGGGATACCGAGTATCGATCTGCGAGCAGACCGAAGATCCACGGTTCGCCAAGGGAATCGTCAAACGCGAAGTCATCGAGACGATTACTCCGGGCGCTGCGTTTTCCGACGACCTATTGGACGGCTCGCGCAACAATTTTCTCTGCGCCCTGAGCCATGCAGATGGTCTCGTGGGAATTGCTGGTGTCGATCTGTCGACAGGAGAAATGCGGCTAGCCACTTCTCGAGTGGAAGATCTCGAGCCAGCGCTTGCTCGGTTTACGCCTCGCGAAGTAATCGTCGAGAGAGGATCGAGCCTGGTCCATCTGGTAAAGTCGCCGACGGGCCAGGAAGGACCCATGATCACGGAGCGAGAAGTCTGGGAGTTCGATCCAGAGCTCGGTCGCGATCAGCTCGTTGAACGCTTTAAGGTCGCCTCACTGGAATCTTTCGGAATAGCAGCCAACGACCGCCTGAGCATTGGGGCAGCGGGTGGGCTGCTTCGCTATCTCGATGAGCTTCAGCCGGCTGGAACACCGCATCTCGCTCGACCGAAAGTCGAAAGACCGGGCACCAGCATGCCGCTCGACGAAATGACGAGAAGAAATCTCGAGATCGTCGAATCCCTGCGCGGCGGTGAGACGTCCGGCACGCTGCTCGGCGTCCTCGATCGCACGCTCACGCCAATGGGCGCGCGATTGCTACGCGACTGGCTGCTTGCTCCGCTGGTCGAAAGGCAATCGATCGAAGACAGACTCGCTGCCGTGCAGGCCTTAGGCGACACGCTGATCCGAAGCGCGATGCGCGAAGCTCTCGACGGAGTGCGCGACGTCGAGCGACTTGGCGGGAAAGCAGCCGCTGGCCGTGCTTCCCCAAGAGAATTGCGAGCGCTCGGCGATTCAATCGCGCGGCTGCCTTTGGTGGAAGCAACGCTCGAGCGCGCGCGAGCGGCCTCAGTGCTTCGTGGTGAATCTGCGTTCGCGAGACACGCAGCTCTATGGGACGTCTGTGCTGATCTCTGCCAGGAAATCCGACAAACTCTCGTCGATCGTCCCCCGATTGCAATTGGAGACGAGCCAAGCGTGCGCCCTGGAGTTGACTCCGGCCTCGATGAATGGAGAGCGCTTCGAGACGGCGGCAAGGATGCGATAGCGCGAATTCAGTCCGAAGAGCGCGCGCGCACCGGCATAAGTTCGCTCAAGGTCGGATACAACAAAGTCTTCGGCTATTTCATCGAGGTCACCAATACCAACGCGCATTTGGTGCCGAGTGACTATCAGCGACGCCAGACGCTGGCAGGGGCAGAAAGATTTGTCACAGCATCGCTCAAGGAGTACGAAGAGCGGGTACTGACGGCTGCCGAACGAGTGGAAGATCGTGAGCGAGAGCTGTTCGAAACGCTGCGGAAGAAAGTGGGCGCCGAGATTGCGCGTCTGCAATCTGTGGCGAAGATCATCGCCGAGCTCGACGTGCTCTCGTCGCTAGCCGAGGTCGCTGACAAGGAAG
>DASQPS010000063.1:0-3311 GCA_035643845.1 Gemmatimonadaceae bacterium
CATCACCCCGACCCTGCTCTCGCGCGACAACTGGGATACGATCGCGGAATGCTCGCGGTGGTCGCGCGCCAATGCCGACACGCTCGTCGATACGCATTGGGTCGGAGGAGATCCGCTACGACTCGAGCCGTACGGCTGGGCGTCGTGGTCGCCGAGAAAAGGAATTCTCACTCTGCGGAATCCGAGCAACGTTCCGCAGAAAATTGCGATCGACGTCGAACGCGCATTCGAGCTGCCTGCGAGTGCGCCTCGCCGATATTTGGCGACCAGTCCGTGGGTTGTCGACCGCGGACGCGCGGGAGTTCAATTTCGGGCTGGCGAAGAGCGAGAAATTCATCTCGCGCCGTTCGAGGTGCTCACGCTCGAAGCCCGCATGGCAGGGCGCGGCTCATTCGACTAGGGCAGGCACAATGATTGACAGCTCACGGACCTAGTTCGATGCAACTGATTGACTTCTTCGGGGCCCGGGCCTGATGCAACTGACGTCGCTCGACTGGCTGATCGTCGCCGTGAGCCTCGTGCTCTGCTACCTCCCCGCAATGTTTTATCTGCGCCGAGCCCGGTCGAGCGTCGCGGAGTTCTTTACCTCGGGCCAATCAGCACCATGGTGGCTCGTCGGCACATCGATGGTTGCCACCACCTTCAGCACCGACACTCCGAATCTCGTCACGGATTTCGTGCGATCGCACGGAGTGTCGTACAACTGGGTGTGGTGGGCCTTCCTGCTCACCGGCATGGCGACTGTATTCTTCTACGCGCAGCTGTGGCGGCGCTCGCGAGTCCTTACCGATCTGGAATTCTACGAGCTTCGCTACTCTGGCCGTCCCGCCGCGGCAGTGCGCGGATTTCGCGCGGTGTACCTCGGGCTCTTCTTCAACATCATGATCATGGCGACGGTTACGCTCGCCGCCGTCAAGATCGCCAACGTGATGCTCGGCTGGGGACGGTTCGAGACTATCGCGGTGTGCGGCACTGCAGTCGTCCTCTTCGCGGCTGTCTCGGGACTCTGGGGCGTCCTCGCAACCGACCTCGTGCAGTTCGTGCTGGCGATGATCGGCGTCACCGCCGCGGCGTACGTCGCACTTCATCAACCTCAAGTAGGTGGTCTCTCCGGACTGCTCGCCAAGACCAATCCCAAAACCCTCTCGCTGCTCCCGGATTTTCACGATACCTCGCTCACGCTCACTGTGCTCGTCATTCCGCTGACTGTGCAGTGGTGGTCGGTCTGGTACCCGGGCGCGGAACCGGGCGGTGGCAGCTACATCGCGCAGCGCATCCTCGCATCCCGAAATGAGCGGCACGCCCTCGGCGCCACGCTCTGGTTCAACGTCGCGCATTATGCCCTGCGTCCGTGGCCGTGGATCATCGTCGCATTGTGCTCGATGCTGGTTTTTCCGACGCTCGGCGATCTGCAGCGTGCGCTGCCACAAGTGAATCCGACGCTGATCGGAAATGATCTCGCCTATCCGGCGATGTTGACGCTGCTCCCGGTCGGCATGAAGGGACTGATTGTCGCCTCGTTGTTCGCCGCGTATCGCTCGACGATCGAGACGCACCTGAACTGGGGATCGTCGTATCTGGTCATCGATTTCTACCAGCGCTTTCTGGCGCCCGGAAAAACGCAGGGGCATTACCTGTGGGTCTCGCGCGCGCTCACCGCGGTGCTGATGATTCTCTGCGGCGTGTTCACGACATTTCTCTCGACCGCCAGCGAAGCATTCCAGCTGCTCCTCTCGGTCGGTGCGGGCACGGGTCTCATCTATCTCCTCCGCTGGTTCTGGTGGCGCATCAACGCGTGGAGCGAGATCTCGGCGATGATTTCCTCGTTTTTCATTTCGCTGGCATTCTTCGTCGCGAAGAAATTCGGCGCGGATATCCCCGATCCCATCCCGCTTCTTGCAACCGTCGCGGTCACGACGGTGGTCTGGATTACCGTGACACTCATGACAGCGCCGGTGGACCACGCCGCGCTCTTGCGTTTCTACGAGCTCACGCGTCCAGCGGGTCCGGGTTGGGCCGCGTTCCGCGCGGAGTCAAAACTGCCGCCCTCGCCGGACAGCATTCCTCAGATGCTGTTGGGATGGACCGCGGGAATCATGTTCGTCTACGCCGGTCTCTTCGGAACTGGGAGTCTCATCTACGGGCGAATCTCACAGAGCATTCTGTGGGCGGCGCTCTTCGTGATCAGCGGCGTAGTGTTGCTGCGCGTCGTCATGCGGGTGTGGGCTACCGAGCCGGAGCTTGCTGGAAGTGAGACATCGGCAGTCGCCGCAACGCGCGCGTGCACGAAAGCCGTCATTCTTGCAGCCGGCCGAGGAACGCGGATGCGGGCGGCGGATCACGATGTCGCGTTGACTGACGATCAGGCTGCAGCTGCGGATGCCGGAATCAAGGCGCTGATGCCATTGAACGTTGGGGCTTCTGATGCAACCGCGCCACGCCAATCGCGCCCTTTCCTCGACTACTCGTTGAGCGGGCTCGCCGACGCGGGATTCACGGACGTCTGCATAGTACTGGCACCCGGCGATCGAGGGATTCCTAATCGATACGCGCGCACCGCAATTCCGACGCGCATTCGCCTCACGTTTGCAACACAGCTACGACCGGCGGGGAGCGCGGATGCTCTCCTGGCGGCTGAAGAATTCACTGCGGGTGAGCCGTTCGTGGTGATGAACTCCGACAACTATTATCCGCCTGATATTCTCGCATCGCTGCGGAGCGCGTCCGAGCCCGCAGGCGTCGGATTCTCGCGGGAGGGTCTGATCCGGCGCGGCGACATCTCGGCCGATCGGATCGCGGCGTACGCGATTCTCGACGTTGGAGCGGACGGATATCTTCGGCGGATCGTGGAGAAGCCCGACCCGTCCGCACTGGCTTCTTTCGGATCGCGGGCTGAGGTGAGCATGAATTGCTGGCGTCTGACGTCGGAGATTTTTCAGGCGTGTCGCGACGTGCGGCCGTCACCGCGGGGTGAGCTCGAGCTCCCAGGAGCCGTGCAGTACGCGATCGACGTGCTCGGCATGCGCATCCGGATGATCCACGCCGATGCGCCTGTTCTGGATCTGTCGCGTCGCGCCGACATTCCGATCGTGAGCGAACGTCTGAGGGGCGTCGCGCTGAAGCTGTGAGGGCACCGCGCTGCATAACGGAATCGAGCTGTGACCGAGGGCCGAGCACCAACGGCATTGATGATTGCGGACTAATTGAGGACTCGGACGACTGCCAAAGCAGGTCGGCTGGCTCGCATTTGTGAAAGACATGAAGGAGGCTTTGCTCGGCGCGGGTATGCGCGAGCACGAGGCGGAGCGGAA
>DASQPS010000064.1:0-3245 GCA_035643845.1 Gemmatimonadaceae bacterium
TGTTGAGCGCGTCGATCTGCTCGGTGACGCGCATGGAGCCGAGCTGCGCGGCGATTCCTGACCCGACGCGACCGGCGACCATGAGTCCCGCCAGGACGGGGCCGAGCTCTCGAACCATAGAGCCAGCGATGAGCCGGCCGATGTAGTCAGTTGCGCCGAACGTTTGGAGCTGCACGGCAGACTGGAGAGCGAGTACCATCCCGGTGAAAAAACCGGTAAGAATTACGATTCCGAGCGATCCGACCCCGATCGCGTCCATCTGTTGAAACAGATCCGCTGTATAAAACGGCTTGACGAAGATGAACCCCAGCGCCTTGCCAGCGAGGACGAAAAACTCCTGCAGCGAGTAGACGCCGCGCTTTGCCGCGTCGTTGAGGCTATCTAGGATCAAATGGTCGAGTGAGGGAGAGCGAGAGCGTAGCGCCGACGCCATAGGGGTGGCAAGGGCTATGCCCCTTTTAGGACGCGAATGCGCGAGGTTAAGTTGGAACGGCTACAAGGCCGGCCTGAGTCGCAACTGCACGTAGTGAACTCGTAACTAACCTCTATGCTACTGACCTCTCTCGCCCGTTCTGTTGCAGTGACAGGATCGAGATGATCGAAACCATCTCTCGCGACCGTCTGGTCGAGCTCCTCGAATCTGCCGCGCGAACTCGGGTCGCGATAATCGGTGACGCCATGCTCGATGTGTATTTGCGCGGCGACGTCGATCGGATCTCGCCCGAAGCGCCGGTGCCAGTCGTCAGGATTCGCGACAAGGAGCTCGCGTTGGGCGGAGCGGCCAACGTCGCTCAGAACGTCGCCGCGATTGGCGCTGAGTGCGATCTCGTCTGCGCGGTGGGAGACGACGCGGAAGGTCAGGTCGTCAAGGAGATGCTTCGCGAGCTGAAGGCGGAGATGCGCTCCGTCGTAACAATCGAGCGGCGGACGACGACCAAGACGCGCGTTCTGGCGAGGTCGCAGCAGATCGTCCGGTTCGACGAGGAAGAAGACGCCGACATCAGGGGCGACGAAATCATGCGGCTGATTGACGTCGCAATCACCGCGATCGACAACGCCGACGCCGTCGTGTTCGAGGATTACAACAAAGGCGTGCTCACTCCCGCCCTGATCTCGCCCGCCATGCAGCAAGCGAAGGCGCGTGGAATTCCCGTCGTCGTCGATCCGAAGTACCGCAACTTTTTCTCGTACGAGGGCGCGACCATCTTCAAGCCGAATCGACGAGAGCTGGAGTCGGCGCTCGGGGCTGCGGTGCGGATCGATCATCCGGAGGCGCTTCCGGAAACTCTCAAGAAACTTGGAGTCGAGCACCTTCTTCTGACGCTTGGCGAAGAGGGCATGGCGCTGATCGCGGCCGACGGGGAGATCGGTCGAGTGCCAACCACGGCGCGCGAGGTCTATGACGTCGTCGGAGCGGGAGACACGGTCACTGCTTACCTTGCGACGATGCTGGCCAGCGGTGCGACTCCTGCGGAAGCGGCGGTGATCGCCAACTTCGCGGCCGGCGTGGAAGTCGCCAAGCTGGGCGCCGCCACGGTGAGTATCGACGAAGTGATCGAGGCCTACGACATGTTCGGGAGCGCCGGCACGGCCGACGTTCCCGTCGCGTAAGGCGATCTCCATTTCTGACTGGAGCAAGGTGTTGCCGCGAATGAACAAGGGATTCGCCGCGCTGTTGCTTGGTGCAGCGACGTGGACCGCGAGCGCTCGCGCACAGGACTCGTCGGAAGCAGTTCCCCAGGAACCGGTCGTCACGAGTGGCGTCGAGGTGCGTGCATTACACGACTCCGCGGTCGTGGTCCAGAATCCAGCCTGTCCTCTCACGCATTCGCAAGTTGCGGCCGTACGCACTGGCGTTGGCTCGGCGTTTGTCGGCGGCAATGCCTACCTCTATCACTACTTCAAGAAGGCGTGGTGGTCGGGAGAAAGGGCGCCGCACTTTTTCTTCCACGCGGACTGGGACCAGGAGTTTCGCGATCAGGACAAGTTCGGGCATTTGTTCGGGGGCTATCATCTCCAGCGCATTGGACACGCGGCTCTTCGCGATGCGTGCGTGAGCGAGAAGAAATCGATCATCTGGAGCACCGCGTACGCGGCGGCGTTCCAGCTCCAGATCGAGATCTTCGACGGGATGTACAAGAAGTACGGCTTCTCATACGCGGACATGATCGCGAACACAACCGGCCAGACCTTCGCCGTGCTTCAGGAGCTTTATCCGGCGTTGAGAGCCATCAAGCCGACGATCTCCTACCACAAGACTCGCGCTCTTATCAACATGGAGAACGGAACTATTCAGTCGGGGGAGCTACGCCCATCTCTCGACTACTCCGGGCAGACCTACTGGTTCTCGGCGGACATGACGAAACTTCTCCCGGAGGGAGCGCGTGAATATTGGCCCGCGTTCATCCGATTCTCTGCGGGCCACTCGGTGACGGACTGGATCAATCCGGAAACGGGAGCGGCGCAACGAGCGAAGCGGAAAATCATTCTCTCGCTCGATTTCGATCCCGAGAAGCTTCCGGGAAATGCACCGTGGTGGCGGGCCGTCAAGCACACTCTGAGCTACTACCATTTTCCAGCGCCGGCGCTCGAGTTGACCCCGAAACTCCACGCGTCGCCGTGGTACAGGTGAACGGCGGTACCAGGTACCCGGTACCAGGTACCCGGGACCGCCGTTCAGTTCTTACCTGGTACGGCAGTTCAGTCGTTACCTGGTACCGTCTTTCCAGTTTCTGCTGCCTGGCAGTGATTCTTCTCGTGACGGCACCGCCCGCGCTCCGCGCGCAAGCGTCCGCGTACATCCCTCTCGACGATATAGCGTACACGTACATCGACGCGCTGATGGCGCGTGGATATTTGCGCGGGCTCTCCGCTCTCGAACGGCCCTATACCGAGGAAGCAATTCGGGACGCGATCGATTCAGTCGGAATCGGTGACGTGGAGAACGCGCCGAGCGAAGTAATGCGCTCTTATCTCGACGGGCTCTGGTATGCAGTCAAGAAGTACTCGGTGTGGCCGCGGGCCGTGTCTGATTCGGCGCAAGCCAACATTTTCCGCGCCCGCGCGACAAACGATTTTTACGTGACGTCGCAGACGTCGGGTCGCCGTGAGTTGATGCTCGCTGACTCAACCAATGGTGTTCGGCCGGGCGGTGCGATCCGCGTCGTAATGGCGGCGGGGCCCGTGGTTGGATTTGAGCGCGTGTTGGTGGATTCGCGTCTCAACGTCGATCCGGAATTCGCCGG
>DASQPS010000065.1:0-10850 GCA_035643845.1 Gemmatimonadaceae bacterium
AGCATATCTTCAAAAGACATGAGAGGAATATCTTCGCCAAAACTCACAAAGAGAGGAGCTTCAGTAGTATCGGGAACTCCGGTGTCCTTGCGCGAGAAAACAACCTGGGCAACTCCAACACCGACCGCGGAAATCGGAACACTCACGACACCGCTAAAAAGTGCACCGTGATGCGCCAGTGTCGCTGAGTCACGCCAGATTTGGTCGCCCTTCTCGTTCCGCACGACGAAGTTCACCGGCAGTCGATTCCCGGAACCATAGCCTTCGACGTAAATGGCTACAGTGCTATCGCGACCGAAGACCGCGCTCGACCGAGGACTGGCGAGCAGTTTGGGCGTCGAGTCCAACGCGGAGCGACCATTCGCTTCGTAGACGATAGTAGGAGTCGAGAGGCGCCCAGCGCCGAGAGACGGAACTGAGATGGTCGCGTTCTGACTCGCCGTACGAGATCCTCCAACATCACGAACTGACGCTGAAAGCGCATATGTACCGGGCGGGATATGAAAGTAGTGCTGGAAGATCACGCTCTCGTCCGTTCGATTGGTCTCTCTGAATGAGCCGACACGGACTATCTCGGTGACGTTTACGTCCGCAGCTTCAACCCCATTCTTGGTAAGCGTGAGGTGCACTTCATAAGGAGCGCGATACTTGTCACCCTCACGAGAAAATGTCAGAGCGTGATTGGGGATCGAGATGCTTGCCAGTACGAGCGTGGTCTCGGGAGAAGCGCTCGCAAAGTCAGCGATTCTTCCCACAAAGGAAACTGGAGCAGGAGCAGCAAGAAGTCCGATCTGGCGATATAGCTGACTCACGTCAGCAGGCGATGCTCCTTCTTCGGGGAGAGCTCGAGGGTTCGGGGAACCTCCACCTGCTGTCGCGGAGCTACAGCCGCCAATGGCAAGGGATCCTATAACGAACAGGCTCGAGTAGAACTTTTTGGCAGTCAGCATGAGTCGTTTATACCCTACCCGGGTTCTACGGTTTCTATTAGTTTCGCGGCGTGTCTCGAGAACAGATGGTCGGCACTACGGTAGCTGGCTATACCATCAAGAAGGAAGTAGGTGAAGGCGGCACCTCCGCCGTGTACCTTGCCGAGCATCCGAATCATGGCACTGTTGCTCTCAAAGTGCTACGGCAAAAACTTCGACAGGATGCGACCGCTGTCGCACGGTTCATACGCGAAGCGAAGTACGGCGCAAGAGTCAAAGATCCCAACGTCGTCGAAACGATCGAAATCGGTCAGTCGGCGGACGGCCTCCATTTTCTCGCAATCGAGTGGGCCGAAGGTGAGATCCTGGATCGGTACGCCAAGCAACACGCACCTTTGCCGAAGGACGAGGTCTCAGCGATCGTCACCCAGATTGCGGCTGGTGTTCAGGCAGCCCACGATGCGGGCATAGTGCATCGCGATTTGAAGCCCGAAAACGTGATGTACGACGCGACGACACGACGAGTGAAGCTCCTTGATTTTGGAATCGCGACTGATACCCAGCCATCGAGTGATGAGCGACTGACACGCGCGGGATTTTTCGTCGGCACTCTCATGTATATCGCTCCCGAGGCTTTATCAGGCGAGATCGTGACCGTGGCAGCCGACCAGTACAGTCTGGCAACAATTGCCTACTACCTGCTGACACGGTGTCTGCCATACACCGCGAAAGCGCCACGTGAGATGTTCACACAGCTTCTGACGATGCCTCCAATACGACTTAGGGATGCGGGTGACGGGAAATTTGATTTTTCGCCTGAGCTGGACAGCGTCGTCATGCGCGCGCTTTCACGATCTCCAATGGATCGCTACCCGAGCGTGGTCGCCTTCGCCAGAGCGTTCGCTCAAGCAGCCGCTGCCACTCCCGACGAGTCAGGAATGCTGGGTAAGGTAAAGGGCTTACTTAGGCGCAGTCGATAGATCGTCGGGATCTACTGGCAGCCAGAGTGTAAACGTCGAGCCCTTTCCCAATTCGCTTTCCAACTCGACCATTCCACCAATAAGGCTCGCCAGTCTACGAGAGATGGCGAGACCAAGTCCGGTACCGCGCTCCGCGGAGTTACCACGCGGTCCAGCATCTACTTGTTCGAATTCTTCAAAAATTCGCGTCTGGTCAGCTGGGTCAATGCCAATTCCGGTGTCGATGACCTGAATTCCAATCCAGGGATTCGTTGGATAGGATCCATGCTCCTGCGTCGCAGGGCCACTATCTGGCAATGAGTCAACGAGTCGGGTACGGATGACGATCCCTCCCTCGTTCGTGTATTTGACCGCGTTGCCAAGGAGGTTGACGAGAATCTGTCGCAGGTGGGTTGGATCAGTTCTAATCCGAGGTAACGCCGCGCCCATGACTAACGACAAGCTCAGTCCTTTTTCACTAACGAGTGACTCTATCTCGCTTGCGACATCGAGTACAAAGGGCCGCAAATCGATCGTTTCCGTATGAATCTCAAGACGACCGGCAGCCATCTTTGCGAGATCGAGAACCTGGTCAACGAGATGACGGAGATGGTTCGCCGAGGCCTCGATTCGCTCAACCGGTTTCACCTGACGAGGAGCTAACTCACCATACACGCCCTCACGCAAAAGGTCGACGAATCCGACGATTGCGTTCAGAGGAGTTCGCAGCTCGTGCGATACATTGGCGAGGAACTCGCTTTTCATCCGGTTTACACGCAACAGCTCGGAAGAGAGCCTTTCCAGCTCTTTCGATCTTTCGACTAGACTCCGAGCTTGGCGGCGTTCGTGACGCAGGACCAGGGCGAGACCGAGAACTGTCGCCAGTGACACGATCCAGCCGACGAGACCCATCCAAAAATCGAAACCAATAGCCGAAAAGGGGTGCATTGACTCCAATCATAAGATTCCATAACCTCACGCACCATGAGCGACCCGTCGAGACTCGTTGCGCTCTTGGCTCAGCGTTCCGCCAAGCTGGGCCACTTCACCCTTTCATCGGGAAAGCAGTCGAACTTCTACATAGATGCGCGATTGACCACGATGAGCCCCGATGGGCTTTCGATTATTGGCTCGATCGCTCTTTCAGCATTACGCAAAGCTGATTGGGACATCGATGCAATCGGAGGTCTCACGCTCGGAGCAGACCCGATCTCTTATGCGATAAGCTACGCAAGTGCCAGCTCCGACCATCCCCTCCGAGCATTTACTGTCCGCAAGGAGCCAAAATCGCATGGGACCGAGAAGTTGATAGAGGGGCCCCTGAATCCGGGAGATAGAGCAGCAGTTATCGAGGACGTCATCACTTCCGGCCGCTCGGCGTTACGCGCGATAGCTGCTTTACGCAACGCCGACGTATTGGTCGCAGGAGTTCTCGCGCTTGTTGACCGTGAGGAGGGCGGGCGGGAAACAATCGAGGCTTCGGGAGTAAGTGTCATATCCCTTACGAATGCTACCGAGATCATGGACGCTCTCAGAATTTGACAATCACTCTTCCCTGTCGGGTTTGTGAGACTTCGGAATCCAGCCTGGATACGCCGTCGATGGTCGAAAATTGCAAAGCACGTCTACGTAAGGCAGAACAAGCGTGGTTCTAAAGAATTGAACCATTCCTTGTCCGTCGTAAGTCGTCCTGAATTTGACGGGAGACATTTTCATCATTGTGCGCACATGTCGTCCAAAGCTTTGCGGTGAGGAATAGTCCAGATGGTTTGCAACACGAGCTACTGAGAGGCCTGGATTCTCAAAAAGGCGAGCAGCACGTATCAGTCGCGCGAATGACAGGTATCGTTTCGGTGCGGGGAGTTTCGCGCGGAAAAAACGACTCATCAGAGTGCTCGGCAGTATATCCAACTGCCGTGCAAGTTGGCGCACCGTCGAAATCTTTGGACTGCCGTCGAAGAGCAACTCGAAAAACCTCCAGCAATCCTTCGACACTCCGGGCAAATCAAGCCTAATCTGGTTTAGCGCGGACCGCTGGAGATCAGGTGCGCCCTGCGATGCCAGAAGATTTCTGAGTGTCTGCCAGCCAGTTGGCATTCTCGCATCGACCAAAGTCCGAATTCCTAGCTGGCCAAGCGCCAGCGTAGTATGCGGAGTAGAGTTCTGCGTCTCCGTCAGCAGTGCGACTGCTGGGACCCGCGGAAATTCGCGAACCATCGCCGCCACACGGGCGGAATTTTGCGAGCCATATCGGGCAACAGAGATCAGCACCAGTCCAACTTTCTGGTCCCGAAGGTCAGACAGAATTTCGTCGAGTGACTCTCGGTGCAAAGCATCGCAGAGACCTTGAGCAGCTGCGTCTACTTTGGATCGTTCGAGCGGAGTGAGAATGGTTGAGACTGGTGTGCGTGGCGGGCTCCTTTTGGAATCTGGCGACATACGATCCTCCCGATCTGGGTGGGAAACCGGTTGATTGCGGAAGGATAAGAGTCACCGTCAGAATCTCATCAGACTGTCTCAGGGGCTACTGTAGCTAATCGGGCCACATCGTCATTGCTGTGTTTATATTTCAGACAAGAGCAATTGGTCGGACGATCGCGCGTGTGTGTTCAACGACACACTCTCGAGGAAAGTCCGGGCTCCGCTGGACAAGCTGCCAGATAATTCCTGGGCACTAAGAGCGCGAGCTCTCAGTGACGGAAAGTGCCACAGAAAAGAAACCGCCATCGCTTAGGTGGTAAGGGTGAAACGGTGGAGTAAGAGCCCACCGCGTTCGTGGTAACGCGAACGGCACGGAAAACCCCAGCTGGAGCAAGGCCAAATATGCGGCGAGAGGCGTCCACCTCGATAAAGACACCGCGGGTAGGCTGCTAGAAGGTATGGGTGACCATACCGTTAGAGAAATGATCGTCCGGATTACTTTTAGTCCGACAGAACCCGGCTTATAGACCAATTGCCCAGTTAGCGAACAACCTCCGGTAAGCTTATTGTCGGAGGTTGTTTCACATCCCAAACTGGCCTATAACTCCACGACGTTTCAAATGCGATTTCAAGTTTTTCTAGTCGTTTTCTTTCTGGGTTGTGCGGGCGCACGGACCACGACTCCGCCAGTTAGTCCTGAGCCTGCCCCCGCACCAATTTCTGCTCAGCCCAGTTTGCCCATCTCGAAATCGAATACATGGACATTCCGCTACACACCGGGAGCAGTTAGCTACAGAATCACGAGAAAAGCCGTAATAGCAAACGCTGATTCCGCCACTGAACAGAGAACTTCTACCAACGTAACACACGAAGTCGTAACACTCACGTCGAGCGATTCAGCTCTTGATGCAGCTGCTGTAATCGATACGTTCAGCACAACAGTGGAACCTGGTCCAGCGCTACCGATGCAGGTACCAACCCAGATATCTGCATCACTCACAGCTAAAGCTCTGACCATATACAGCTCCGATACGAGCTGTAGTCCGACAAGCTCAATACTCGCAACGGATCTCAACAACCTTCTGGTGCCCTTTCCATCTCCCCTGAATTTGGGAATGGTGTGGAGGGATACCGTAGATGTAAAAGGCTGTCAGGCCGGGATTATTATGTCGGCGCGAGTCACCAGATCATTCATGGTTACAGGCGAGGTCCCCGGTGACCCACGTCCTCTCGTAGCCATTACAAGAACCGATTCTGCGGAGCTGAACGGAGAGGGAGGGTTAGAACAACATCGCGTGTCAACTCACGCGGATGGAACCGGAACCGCCATGTATTACCTGAACACAGAGACGGGCCAAGTGATACATCTGGTGCTCAATCAGATTTTGACTTTTGACATTGTCGCCGAGGCAAAACGACAGCGGCTGAAACAGGAAACTAGTGAAGACTTTACAATACTTCCCTAATCCACCAGCCGAAGCGGCATGACGAGACACATGTACGACGCAGGATCCTTCCAAGCTTCTGGCTCGATCGTCGCGGCTCTCTCCGGAGCCTTGAAGGTCAAACGCACTTCATCACCAGGGATGTAGCGAAGGATTTCCAGTAGATAGCTGGCGTTAAAGCCAATATCGAGCTGGTCACCTGTATAGCGAACCGGCAATTCGTCTTGCGCTTCACCAAGATCTGGAGTCTGAACACTGAACTTCAACATCCCCGAGTTGAACGAAAGTCGGATACGATGAGTTTGATCAGACGCAATTACTGACATCCGCTTAAGTGCACTTGCTAGAGCAGTCTTGTCCGCTATGGCAACTTTATCGTTATCCTTGGGAATTACCTGCTCATAATTCGGATACGGTCCTTCAATAAGCCGAGTAAATACCGCGGTAAATGGGGATCGGAAGCCGATATGGTTGTCGCCTCGAGCGATCTCGAGTTCTTCTTCAGCAGGAAAGAGACGTCTCACCTGCTCCAATGCTTTCGGTGGAACGATGAGATCACTAGCCGGTGCAGTAGCTGCGTCGATCGGAATTTCCATCTTTGCCAACCGATGCCCATTGGTTGCAACCATTCGCATCTTATCGGGGCGGAGCTCCCACAACACACCATTCAAGATTGGACGGCTTTCTTCCGCCGAAACTGCAAATGAGGTATGAGCGATCAGCTGCTGAAGATCCCCGGAGTGAATTCGCCAGCTCTCATTGAACCGAACTGACGGGAAGGTGGGAAATTCATCCCTGGGTAAACCGAGAAGCTTGAACTTCGAACGGCCACATTCGATAGTAACCCGTTGTTCTCCCACTGCACCGATTTTGACAGGCGCTGGTGGTAGCTCTCGCGCAATTTCACTTAGTTTTTTTGCCGGAACCGTAACTGCACCCGATGCATCAACATCCGCCATCACCTCAGTGCTAACGGCAATATCGAGATCTGTCCCTGACAGCTTAATGCCTTTATCGGTGGTTTCGAGCAGAATGTTTGCCAGTACAGGAAGTGTCGTCTTCGCTGGGATGCTCGCCGCCACAGCTGCGAGTCCTTCCTGAAGCTTTTCGCGGGAGATCGTAAAGCGCATCCCTTCCCTCTGTGGAATTCGAGTAGCGTCCTGGTACTGTTCTTTTTAAAAAGAAAAAACTAGTAGCTGTAGTAGTACTTGTGGACCTGTGAAGAATTGAGTCTAACTTATGGAACGAGTAAGGTTTCCGCTATGCCGGCTAATGTTGGATACGATGTTGGTAAAGGAAAGATAAGGGAAACTCAAATGCTCTTGTTAGAAAGCTGCGGTTGTTTCCACAGAGTTGATTCGCTTTGGGCTAAAAGTTTCCAACATTCCGCGGATACGATTAATACGAGTTTTGAGTTGTGAGTCTTTACCAATCGCGTGATGGACTTTTTCGATACTGTGAATGACGGTAGAGTGATCTCGTCCACCAAAGGCGTTTCCGATTTCGACGAGTTGTGTAGCTAGAAGCTCTCTCGCGAGATACATAGCAATTTGTCGAGGAACAGTGAGAGTTTTGGTTCGCGTTTTGGAGCGAAGGCCGTCGACGGTTACTCCCCACTCCTTAGCAACTGCCTGCTGGATTGTCAGAATGCTGAGAGCTCCATTCGTCTCTGGTTCCAATCCCTCGATTGCTCGCAATTTGTCGCGGAGAGCTTCGCGGGCTACTTCTACTGTTATGTCTTTGTGCTTTAGGGACGCGTACGCGAGGAGCTTAATAATCGAACCTTCCAACTCCCTGACATTGGAACGAACGTGCTCAGCAATGAAGTGAATAACATCGTCAGGGATTGTGAGCTCGAGGCGGTCTAGCTGAGCTTTTTGCTTTAGGATTGCCACCCTATGCTCGAAATCGGGCATAGTGATGTCGGCTACCATTCCCCACTGAAATCGGCTGATCAATCTTGCCTCGAGGCCGGCGATCTCTGACGGAGGCCGGTCACTCGTGAGAACGATCTGGCGACCTGCTTCGTACAACGCGTTGAAGGTGTGGAAAAACTCTTCCTGAGTCGTTTCTTTTCGCCCCTTCAGGAAGTGCACGTCATCGATTAGAAGAAGATCCGTTTCCCGATACCTGCGACGAAATTCCGCGCCCGTTCTGTCCAGGATCGAGCTAATCAGTTCATTCATGAACTGCTCGGTTCCTACGTATGTGATCCGGGTATTCGGGTTTCGCTGTAGGGTTTCGTGTGCTACAGCCTGCATCAAATGTGTTTTGCCGAGCCCGGTATCTCCATAAATGAACAGAGGGTTGTAAACGCGTCCAGGCGCCTGACTTACGGTAAGTGCTGCCGCTGCAGCGAGCTCATTCGATTTTCCGATTACGAAAAGATCGAAGGTGTACCGCTGGCTCAGAGGTGTCGAGTTAGTGCCGTTTTGAGATTGTACAGATTTTGGTACCGGATGTGGAGCGACAAAAAAATCCATCTGCGAGCGTTTCTTTCGTTCCTCATTGACGCGAAAAACCACGTTCATGGGATGGCCGAATACAATAGGCGAATAGCTCGACAGTAAATCAGCGTGCTTCGATTCGTTCCAATCGGCTGTGAACTGATCGGGTGCGCCGACGAACAACGTTCCACCTTCGACAGACAACGCTTCAGTTGGCTCGAGCCAAGCTTGGAAGGTTTGATCCGGAAGTTCCTGGCGAGCGCGATCGAGGAGGAGTTTCCAGATTTCAGCAGGGCTAAGCGACATGACGCGCTACCCTAGCCGATTTATGTGGAAAAGTCAAACCAGCGATAATTGAACTCCTTGAAGCGTCTTGATCTATCTTCAATGCTGGAATAGTTTTACCCACTCTCAACAGTATCAGATCTTTTTTGATTTTTGGAGCATTTTAATGGGTAAGCCTACCTACCGTCCCCGCAATAAACGCCGAATCAGGACGCATGGCTTCAGGTTGCGTATGGCTACAAAATGGGGTCGTGAAGTTCTTAGTCGCCGTCGCAAAAAGGGACGTAAGCGGCTGACCGTTCAGCTACCGTCGAAATACGCAGGCGCATAAGTCGCTCGGTTTCTCTCGTGCACGCAGGCTCACGAGAGAAACCGAATTGGAATTGCTAAAACGTACAGGGAAGCGGATGCAAACCGAGTGTCTCGAGGCTCGGATGGCCGCTTCCCTGTCTCGTTTTCCGCGGGTCGGAATAGTGGTTCCGAAATACGGGCAGAATATTGTGGACCGCAATCGAATCAAACGACGGCTTCGGGAGCTGACGCGCATTCAAGTGCTGCCGGTAATTGGGGGAGTGGATCTTCTTCTTCGGGCAAAGCGTAAGGCGTATAACTCAAGCTTCAGTGAACTTCGCGTCGAGTTGGACGCAGTAATCAGCTGGGCCCTTGAAACTGCGCGGCAATAGCAAATGAGATCGGCATTCATCCTCCTTATTCGCGGTTATCAGCTCGTGATATCACCACTATTTCCGGCGAGCTGCCGCTACTATCCAAGCTGCTCTTCGTATGCACTTCAGGCCTTCAGGCGGCATGGCGTGGTCCGGGGAATCCGTCTGTCGGTGAGCCGGATTCTTCGCTGTCACCCGTTCCGTCCCGGCGGCTACGACCCGGTTCCTTGAATGGATAAGCGCTTTTTTCTAGCTCTGTTTCTTTCGCTTGTTGTCATCGCGATTTCGCAACTTCTCTTTCCGTCGGCCAAACGCACTGCGGTATCCCGCAGTTCTGCGGCAGCCGACAGTCTACCCGGAAGTCCGCCAAGCGCTTCGACGACAACGTCGACGGTCGACACGCCGGTTGTCGAGAATTTGAATGCCCCGAGGAACACTACGCCTGCAGTCGGAGCACGTGCTCCGACTGCAGTCAGCCAACGCGCGGAGACAACCTCGGTCCTTACACCAAAGGCTGCTTACAAGTTTAGTAACATCGGGGCTGTACCGATCTCAATCGTAATTCGCAACTACGCGAACAAGTCGCCCTCGGGTGGCCCGCTTGACCTGGCCGGGCCGGGATCTCCGCTACTCGGATACAAGCTTGTTGCAGCCAATGACACAATTGACCTGTCTGGAATTCCGTTCACACTAAAACGTAGCGCCAATGCTCGGGGTGATCAGGAGCTTACGTACAGCGCAAGTACAGGCAACTCTGAAATATCGATTGCGTATACCATTGCGAGCGACACATCTCTGAGCTACGTCGTTCGCGTAAGCGGAACGGTAAAAGGCACTTCTGGTCAGAGCTATTTGCTCATCGAAATGCCGACGACACTCAGGTCTGGAGAAGCCGACACGGTTGCAGACCATCGAAGCCTTGCCTACAGCTTCAAGTCGGAACGTGATAATGCCAGGAGCGTGCTGTTTGGAAAGTTAGACCCAGGTGAGCATACGCTTGAACCAGGACCATTGAGCTGGGTTGCGGTCAAAGACAAGTACTTCGTGCTCGGCATCCTGGCGCCGGCTAAAGGCACGTTATTCAGCGAGGTGTCGCTTACTGGGGGGCCTCGGACATCCAAAATTGCGACAACAGCCTCTGCAAATGTTGTCGACGCAGTCAAAGACAACGCGTTCGCGTTCGATGTATACGCGGGCCCTCAGGAATCGCAACGCCTGGCGCAGATGGGACGTGACTTCGATCACGTCAATCCGTACGGCTGGCGCTTTCTGCAGGGTGTCGTCCATCCAATCGCATCAAAGGTGATTCAAGTGCTTCTCTGGATGCACAAACGCCTCAAGCTCAGTTACGGCTGGGTGCTGGTGATTCTTGGAATACTCGTGCGCCTCGTGCTGTGGCCGCTCAATCAGAGTGTGATGAGGTCAAGCCTTAGAATGCAGGAGCTCCAGCCCAAGCTTTCAGCGGCGCAGAAGAAGTACAAGGATCCAGTCCAACAGCGCGAAGCCATAATGAAGGTTTATCAGGAAGCGGGTGTCAGTCCATTTGCGGGACTCACCGGGTGCCTGCCTGCCATGCTGCCGATGCCGATTCTCTTCGCTCTCTTCTTCGTTTTCCAGAACACTATCGAATTCCGTGGAGTTCCCTTCCTCTGGCTGCACGACATCTCGGTCCGGGATCCCCTGTACATTCTGCCCCTTC
>DASQPS010000066.1:0-2134 GCA_035643845.1 Gemmatimonadaceae bacterium
AAGTCGACCGCCGCGACTACCCCTCAACAAATTTCCTCAACCGGCCGAGCGCTTCGTCCCACTGGCGAGAGATTTTGTCGAGGTACTCCTGCGCATCGACAAGACGGCTGGGTTCGAGATCCCACACCCGCTCACGTCCGCGGCGCGCGCTCCGCACCAGGCCCGCCTTCGAGAGCACGTTGAGATGTTTGGTGACTGCCTGGCGCGACACAGCCGATTTCGCGCTGAGTTGGGTGATCGACCCCGGTCCGCCCGACGACAGACGGATGATCAGCTTGAGTCGGGTGTCGTCGCCGAGTGCGGCGAACAACGGTGCGGCATCTCGCACCTGCGATCCGGAGATCGCGCTAACCGGCGACATAGCGCTCAATGTTCTTCACCTGGCTGCTCCATCCATTGTCGTTCATGCGGAATGCCTCGTCGCGACGGCTCGCCGGGATTTTTTCGAATCCCGATTCCACAATCGTGAGTGTCGTGCCTTCGGGGGCGTCCGCGAGCGTGAACTCGACGAGCGTCATCGGTTCCTTGGAGTAATCTACGTTTGGATCGATCGCGAACGGGTGCCAGCGGTAGGAGAAGAAATCCTCTGGATGAATGCGCTCGACACTCATCTCCAGCGTGAGGTGCTCGTAACCTTTCGCGCTCAACTTGCCCTTTACTGAGCGGCCCGGCTTGAACGGTCCATCCAACTTCATCCCGAACCACTGCCCGAATTCAGCAGCGTCGCTGATCGCCCGCCAGACGCGCGATTTTGGCGCCCGCAACACGACCTGCTTTCTGATAATGCTCGACTCTGTCATATGCAACCCTCCGGTTGCACGTACAGTAATAGGGCATCCTGGGATACGCAACCCCTCGGTTGCGCATTATCAACGTGGCTCCTCCGTGGCCTACCAATTAGCGGCGCAGATCACCCAAATAGCCTAGCTTGCGCTCTGAACCTTTTGAACGAATCAGAGTTTGGGCAAGATGATCAATGTGTTGACCGTTTCGGGCAGTCTGCGCGCAGCTTCTTCCAACACAACTCTCCTCGCCGCGGCCGCGCATCTCGCCCCGGGGGGCGTGAGCGTTTCTCCGTACACTGCGCTCTCAGCCTTGCCGGCGTTCAATCCCGACGTAGAAGAATCAGACGGTGCTCTACCTTCCGTGACACATTGGCGAAACGCAGTGAAAGCGGCCGACGCCGTTCTCCTCTCGAGCCCGGAATACGCGCACGGAATTCCTGGCGCACTCAAGAATGCTCTCGACTGGATGGTCGGCAGCGGCGAGCTGGTCGCGAAACCGGTTGGAGTATTGAGCGCTTCCACCTACTCGACATTCGTGCATCCGCATCTTGTCGAAGTGCTCACGGTGATGAGCGCGACGATCGTCCCAGAAGCGACGATCGTGCTCGACGTGCCGAGGCGTGGATTCGACGTCGCGCAGATTTCCGCTGATACCGCGCTGGCAACCGTACTCAGGAATGCGCTGTCAGCTCTCGCGCGCGCGGCGGAGCGGAGCGCAATACCTGTCCAATGACGACAGGATCTATAAAGTACTGAGACGTAATGGCGCGACGTCGTGGCAGGGAGGCGGTGCGGCGGGTCGGGGCGCTTTACGACATCCATGGAAATCTCCCCGCGCTCGAAGCGGTTCTATGTGATGTGGCGCGCCACGATGTCGACCTGATTCTCGTTGGTGGCGACGTCGTACTTGGCCCGATGCCGTGCGAAACTCTCTCCACCCTGCAGGATCTCGACATTCCCGTGAGCTACGTCCGGGGGAATTGCGATCGCAACGTCGTCGAGCAAATGCGCGGTGCTGTCACGGACAAGCTTCCTGAACAGGTTCGCCTCAGGATCGATTGGGTCGCTCGCCAGCTCGATGCCAACGACGTGCAATCCATGGGCACCTGGCCGAAAACCGTAAGCGTCGCGATCGCGGCACAACCCGTACTCTTTTGTCATGCGACACCAAGAAACGACAACGAAATCTTTACCGCACTGACGCCTGGAGATCGCGTCCTACCCGCGCTGTCAGACGTCGACGAACCAACGATCGTCTGCGGTCATACCCACATTCAGTTCGACAGAAAAATCGGCCGCCATAGGGTTGTCAACGCGGGCAGCGTCGGAATGCCTTTCGGAAAGCCCGG
>DASQPS010000067.1:0-8031 GCA_035643845.1 Gemmatimonadaceae bacterium
ATTGCGGCGGTCGGGTCTCCAGATGGACCTCCGCTCGTCATTTTATCTATCTCGTCGATCATGAGCACAGCATCTCTGACGCCCACTCGGCGCAGCGACTGGAGAATGAGACCCGGCATTGCACCAACGTACGTCCGGCGGTGCCCGCGTATCTCGGCCTCGTCTCTCACGCCACCGACGGAAATTCGGTAGAACGCCCGGTTGATTGACGACGCGATTGCTTCCCCTAGCGACGTCTTGCCAGTCCCCGGTGGACCGACAAAGCACAAAATGGGACCGTGCGGATCGCCGCCCCTAAGCTTTCGAACAGCGAGGTACTCGGTTATGCGTTCCTTCGCTTCCTTCAAACCGTAGTGCCGGCTGTCCAAAAGCTCTTCGACTTTCTTGAGCTCGATGACTTCATCGCTGCTCGACTTCGAGTTCCACGGCAGCGCCAACATCCAGTCGAGGTAAGTGCGAATGACCTGATACTCGCTCGACGCCGGGGAAAGATTTCTCATGCGCTCGATCTCGCGCCGCCCTTCCTGTGCCGCTTTTTCGGGGAGATTTGCCTCTTCGAGCTTCTTGAGAGTCTCGATTGCTTCCTTTTCTCCGGGATCGCCTTCGCCGAGCTCAGATTGAATCGCGCGGAGCTGCTGTCTGAGATAGAACTCGCGCTGGTGCTGCTCGATCTTGATTTCTGTTTGCCTTTTCACGTCTTCAGCGACGCGCGCTCGTCCGACTTCGCGCTCGACGCGCCCGAGCAGGAACTTGAGGCGCTGGCCGATGTTGAGGCGCTGAAGTATTTCGTCCTTGTCCGAGACTTTGAAATTCAGGTTGGTTGCAGCGAGATCGGCGAAGCGACCAGGATCGGAGATGTTCATCTTGAGGATCGCGGGCACTTCGTCAGGGATGCGGTCGATCAGCTCGGCCAGAGTCTCCGCGCCGGTGACGATGCGGGAAATCAGGTCATCCACCTCGTTGGGATCGGGCGGAATCTCCTTCGCCGGCTTGATGCGGACGACCGGGAAGGGATCCGTCTGAACGACTCCTTCGACCACTATCCGGCGAAGACCCTGTAGTGTGATCTGGACTGTTTCGCCGGGGAGATTGATGCGCTCGTGAACGCGCGCGGCGACACCGACTCGTCCGACGAATCGCTCCGGATCGAGCACGTCGTCGTGATCACCCGTTGCGACCACTAGTCCAACGATCAGCCCGGATTGCTCGTTCGCTCTTAGCAGGGCGAGGTTTTCCGGGGCGCCCATCTGTACCGCGATAGTGCCAAGCGGGTAAACGATTGTCGACCGCAGCGCCATCAATGGCAGCGTCGAGGGAATTTCGGCTTGGAGGATGTCGTCTCTACGCTGCGTTGCAGCCATGCAATCTCTCTCGAACCAGGTTGTGCGTGAGTTGTTTCAGAAGTTAACGGCGCCTAAGTTTAAAGGCTATGTTCGAAGACCTTAGCGAGAAGCTCGAAGCAACATTTGCCCGCCTACGCGGCCGCGGCGTCCTCAGCGAATCCGATATCAGGGAAGGTCTCCGCGAGGTCCGACGTGTGCTGCTCGAGGCCGACGTCAACTTTCAATTGACGCGCGAGTTTCTCGAACGTGTCGAGAAAAAAGCAAAAGGCATTTCGGCGCTGAGTACAGTCTCGCCGGGCCAGCAGCTCGTCAAGGTCGTCCATGAGGAGCTGATCGAGATGCTCGGCGAGCGCCGCGAAGGGCTAAAGCTGAGCACGGTGCCGCCTTCGGTGGTGATGATGGTGGGACTGCAGGGATCCGGCAAAACGACAACGGCGGCGAAGCTGGCTCGCAGGCTCAAAGCTGAGGGACGCTCGACGAGGCTCGTCGCCGCCGACGTCTACCGGCCGGCGGCCATAGATCAGCTCGAGACTTTGGGACGCGATCTCGAAATTCCGGTTTATGCCGACCGCACAACCAACGACGTGGTAAAGATCGCGCGCGCCGGCGTGGCCGAGGCCCTTAAAGAGCGCGATCGCGTCGTTATCATCGATACTGCTGGGCGACTACAGATCGACGACGTGATGATGAGCGAGCTGTCACGACTCAAAGACGCGCTGCACCCTTCTGAGATTCTCCTGGTTGCGGATGGCATGACCGGGCAGGACGCCGTCAAAATCGCGCAGGGATTCGATAGCGCACTCGACGTAACGGGTGTGGTGCTGACCAAGATGGACGGCGACGCGCGCGGAGGCGCCGCGCTCTCGATCTACGGAGTGACCCACAAGCCAATCAAGTACATTGGCGTCGGTGAAAAATCAGATGCCCTGGAGGAATTCCATCCAGACCGAATGGCGGGTCGCATACTTCAGATGGGCGATATCGTCACCCTCGTCGAGAAAGCGCAAGCGTCTTTCGATGAAGCGGAGGCGAAACGGCTCGAGAAGAAAGTGCGCAAGGAGGGAATGGATCTAAATGATTTCCTCAACAGCATGCGACAGATCCAGAAAATGGGTCCGCTCGAGGGAATTCTCAAAATGCTGCCGGGCGTCAACACGAAAGCGCTGAAGCAGATGAAAGCCGATCCCAAGCGCATGAAGCATGTGGAAGCGATCGTCTTGTCGATGACGCCGGCCGAGCGAAAAGACCCTGGAATCATCAATGGTTCCCGCCGGCTGCGTATCGCAAAAGGGAGTGGACGTCCGATCAGCGACGTGAATCGTCTGCTGGATCAGTTTCGCGAGATGCAGAAAATGATGAAGAAGATGGCGGGCGGCGGACGGATGCCGGCCATGCCGGGGATGTTCGGCCGTCAGTAAGCATCGTTAGGTCGGAGCGTCGATCGTTGGTTGGTGCTTGCTCGAGCAAGCGACGGACTTCTTCGTCCGTAACCTGTGAAAAATCATCGTACCAAAGCCCCACAGCGCGAAATGGCTCCGGCGTAGTCGCGCACACAATGTCGTCCGCAACCTGTCGGAGCGACTCGCAGGTTTCGCGGGCAGCAACGGGCGCTGCGACGACCACTCGCGACGGACCCTCCTGCCGCAGGGCAGTTACGGCTGCCTTCATGGTCGCGCCGGTGGCGAGTCCATCGTCGACGAGAATGACTGTCTTCCCGGTGAGGTCGGGAAACGGCCGGTCGTCGCGGTAAAGTCGCTCTCGTCGCTCGAGCTCAGATTGTTCCACGCGGGTTATTCTCTGAAGATCATTTTCGGTGACGCCAGCTGCGCGGATCAGGTCCAGATCAAGGACACGTACGCCGCCGCTTGCAAGCGCTCCGATTGCCAATTCTTCCTGCCAGGGCAGGCCGAGCTTTCGGACGACGAACACATCGAGCGGAACGCCAAGCGCCTGCGCAACCTCGAATGCGACTGGCACGCCGCCTCGTGGAAGTGCGAGGACGATGACATCACGGCAATCCGCGTATACCAGGAGGTGCTGCGCTAGCCTCCGTCCCGCATCTCTCCTATTACGGAAACGTTCATCCACTGCTCACCCAGTCACCGTTCGGATTTTCTTGCTTTGCTCGATTTTACCTTTCGGCCAGATGCGTCTCGACCATACAGCTTACGCAAATCCTGTTTCGCTCTGGTCAGAACGCGTCGCTGGCTCGCACTCAAATCGCGGCCTGCGCGATTCATGTAGAACGTCAGCATCGACATCGCCGAGCGGTAAGGCTCACTCTTCCGCCGGTGGCTACGCTCGGCTGAGCGTTTGAGTGATATGGCAATTCGATGGGGATCTTTCCACGTAAAAACCCCACGATCGAGATCGAGTGCATTGCTGTGCGCGGTGACGGAGGCCGACCACCGTTTTCCACTGCGCTTTCGTTTGGATGCGGGCTTGGGCATAGAGACTCGAATGGCCGTAAAAGTTGTTGAACGGCCGTAACTGCTGTAAACGGCGGTGCCGGGTACCCGGTAACTGACCATCACGGACGAAACGTGCCGCAATAACAAAAGCCCCGCGACGGCGGGCGTGCAGAAGGTGAGAGTGTTCTGACCACCGCCGAGCGGTTATATTGCGAGACCACAAAATCGGGTGCGCGCCGGAACCGCCGGTGATGCGAGGAGCCCGTACCGAGATGCTCTGCGTCTCGAACCACACCCATAAGGGAGTTGTACTGAGATGGTGAAGATTCGCCTCCGCCGCGTCGGGCGGAAAAATGCCCCGTTTTATAGAATTCTCGTAGCCGACTCGCAGAGTCCGCGCGACGGAAAATTCATTGAGATCATTGGACAGTATGCTCCCCGAAAGAGTGAGGGATCGCTACAGGTGGATGAGGAGCGCGCCAACT
Source organism: Gemmatimonadaceae bacterium (assembly GCA_035643845.1). GTDB lineage: Bacteria > Gemmatimonadota > Gemmatimonadetes > Gemmatimonadales > Gemmatimonadaceae > UBA4720. The sequence goes on from DASQPS010000067.1 coordinate 4,240, forward strand.
ACTGGTTGGGTGTAGGTGCGCAGCCAACCGACACAGTAAGATCGCTTCTTCGGCGCGCCGGGATACTCAAGCGCCGGCACGAAGCAAGACTCGGTATTCAGCTCAAGTCGACTGCGGTTCCGCTTAGCGAACAGGCGGACGAAGCAGGCGCCAGCGCCTAAAGCGCAACAGTCGCACATGCCCGAGCCCGAATACGCGATTGTCGGGCTGATCCGCAAGGCGCAGGGAATTCGCGGAGAGGTGGTCGTCGAGCCTTTCACCGACAAGCCGGACGTGGTATTCGCGTCCGGCAGTCGCGTTTTTGGCGGAACGTCGAACGGCGATCTGGCGGTCGCCTACGATGTGAAGGGCGCTGAGGAAATCCCCACGCTCACCATCGCTGAATCGAAGCCTTTCAAGAAAGGGCTGATCGTGCGGTTCGAGGAGCTTCAGGATCGCGACAGCGCCGAACTATGGCGGGGCAGGTACTTGCTCGCGCGGTTCAGCGAGTTGCCACCGCTTCAGGAAGATGAAGTTTACCTCCATGATCTCGTGGGGATGACGGCCATCGGGACCACCGGCGAGCGCGTCGGTACTGTTTCGACGTTCTACGAGCTTCCGCAGGGGGTCATGATCGAAGTCAAGACCGAGCGCGGAGACGTCGTAGTGCCCTACCGGAAAGAATTCGTTGTCCGCGTCGACACCCAAAATCGAACACTCGTCGTAAACGAGGCGTCGGGTTTGTTTGAATAAATGACGCTGCGAATAAACATCGTCACGATCTTCCCCGAATTTTTTGCCGGACCGCTGGGGCTTAGCATTCCATCGCGTGCTGCCTCCGCCGGCAGCGTGAGTTACCACGTGATCGATTTGCGGGATTTCACACACGACAAGCATCGAACCGTCGACGATTATCCGTACGGAGGTGGTGCCGGAATGGTGATGAAACCAGGGCCGTTCTTCGAGGCGGTCGAATCGCTCGCCGCCAAGCCGCCGATCGTACTGCTTTCCCCGCGAGGCCGGATCTTCTCTCATGCCGACGCCGAACGCTTCGCGGACGGAGACGAGCTGACACTTCTCTGTGGCCACTACAAGGACATCGATCAGAGGGTAGCAGATCACCTCGCCACCGAAGAGATGTCACTTGGCGATTTTGTCCTCAGCGGCGGCGAGGCGGCGGCGCTGGCGATAATCGACGCGACAGTGAGACTGCTACCCGGCGCGATGTCTGATCTCGACAGCGCGCGCGGTGATTCATTTTACGGACGCGGCTTGAGCGCGCCGAGCTACACGAGGCCGCCCGAGTTTCGCGGACACGAGGTACCGGAAGTTTTGCTCTCCGGCGACCACGCGCGGATCGCAAAGTGGCGCGAGGACGAGGGGGCGCGGCTGACTGCCGAGCGAAAAGCCAGCAAGGATTGAATCCGACGCAGGCAGTGCGCGCTGCGTGCGGCTGGCATTGAGAGCGTGATAGGTTTACTTTTCGAGGCTTCCCAAGAACCGCCTAAACACGTCTTTATCAGGCTGTTAACTCCAGCCCCGAGCGTCATATGCATCCCTTCATCGAAACCCAGAAAGAGTGGCTCAGAGACAACATCCCGCCGTTCAGGGCCGGCGATACCCTGCGTGTGAACGTGCGCGTTCGAGAGGGTGACAAGGAAAGAGTCCAGGCCTTTGAGGGTGTCTGCATTGCGAAGCGCGGCAGCGGCGTCAGTGCGACGTTTACCGTTCGGAAAATCTCGAACGGCGTCGGTGTCGAGCGAATCTTCCCGCTTCACAGCCCCATGATCTCCGAGATCCTGGTAATGCGCCGCGGACGCGTCCGTCGCGCGAAGCTGTATTACCTCCGCCAGCTCACCGGTAAAGCGACGAGAATCAGGGAGCGCAAGGCGAAGGTTCTGGTACCAGGAAGCGACGCGCCGGCAGAGGCCGGAGCAGAAGCCTAGCCAAGCCGCTGGCGCCGCGAAGTGCGACGGCGTAAGCGCTGGACTACCATCGAGCGTGACCTTCGTGCAGCAAAAGGTCCGCTACTCGCCGGCGTCGACGAAGTAGGCCGCGGTCCGATCGCGGGTCCGGTCGTCGCCTGCGCCGTGATCATGCCGGCGGAGGTGCGCGCGATTTCCGGCGTCGACGATTCCAAGCGCCTCACGCACCAACAGCGAGTGAGGCTGGCTGGGAAAATCAGGCAACGTGCGGTCGCATTCGCGCTCGGCGCAGCCTCGGTGCGCGAAATCGAGCGCATCAACATCTATCAGGCTAGCGCATTGGCCATGCAGAGAGCGCTGCGTCGACTCTCGGTAACGCCAGATCACGTAGTCATCGACGGACGATCCATGCGTACGTTGCCAATCCCGCATACAGCGGTAGTCCACGGCGACGCGAGATGCTTCAGCATCGCATGCGCCTCCATCATCGCCAAGGTTACCCGCGATCTCCTCATGACTCGGCTGGCCCAGCGATATCCGCACTATATTTGGGAACACAACGCCGGCTATACCACTCGCGACCACGTTGCCGGCCTCGCTGCACACGGGATTACCCCGCACCACCGCAAGAGTTTTTGCAGAATCAGCGATCTTCTACTCGAGATCCAGCAACAAGCCGAGCTCGAAGATATTGAGCAGCGTGCGCTCGACGATGTGGGACTGCCGGACGAAGACGAGCTGGACGAACTGATTGTGGGTGATGCCGAGACCGACGAGGCTCAGCGCGAGTCGGAAGACCGGCTCTGAGGCAATAAGGCCGAACACGGGGAATCAATTGGCAGAAGCTCTCGTTGGTCTGATAATGGGGTCGAAATCGGACTGGGACACCATGCAGCACGCAGCGCAACTACTCGAGGCGCTCGGCGTTCCCCACGAGACAAGAGTGGTTTCGGCGCATCGCACGCCCGATCTTTTGTTCGAGTACGCTGGCTCGGCTGAGTCCCGCGGTATACAGGTGATAATAGCCGGGGCAGGTGGGGCGGCCCATCTCCCTGGCATGACTGCGGCAAAGACATCCGTACCGGTTCTTGGAGTTCCTGTCGAATCGAAGGCGCTTCAGGGTATCGACTCACTTCTCTCGATCGTGCAGATGCCCGCCGGTGTGCCCGTGGGGACTTTGGCCATAGGTAAGTCGGGCGCGATCAACGCCGCGCTCCTCGCCGCGTCGATCGTTGCTCTCAACAATCCGGAAGTGCGAGAGCGGCTTCGAGCATTTCGGGCAGAGCAAACGAACGCAGTGTTGGCGCAGCCGGATCCGGCGGCTGCCAAAGAGTGAAAGTCGGTGTTCTCGGTGGCGGGCAGCTCGGTCGGATGCTCGCCCTTGCCGGCTACCAGCTCGGTCTCGAGTTCAGGTTTTTCGACCCTAATTCGGGCGCGCCTGTCGGACAAATTGGTCAATTGGTGGCGGCGTCTTATGACGACCACGCCGCGCTGGAGCGCTTTCTCGACGGCGTCGACATAGTTACGTACGAATTCGAGAGCATTCCACTTGCCGCGATAGAGTTCGTCGAAAAACGGGTGAAGGTTTACCCGCCCATACAGGCATTGCAAATCGCGCAGGATCGCTTGTTGGAGAAGCGACTTTTCGAAGAGCTGGGAATTCCTACACCAGCATTTGCACCCGTCGACAGTCTCGCGGATCTCAAGCAGGCGGTTTCCCGAATCGGATGCCCTGTCGTGCTCAAGACACGTAGAATGGGTTACGACGGCAAGGGGCAGTCAGTGATCAGGGATGTTTCGTCCATCGACGCGGCGTGGAAGAATCTGGGAGGCGTTCCACTCCTGCTGGAGCAGCACGTACCATTTCAATACGAAGTCTCGGTGATAG
>DASQPS010000068.1:0-3507 GCA_035643845.1 Gemmatimonadaceae bacterium
ACGATGGTGACCAAGCGCGCACGGTCTTTCCACAGCGGCGTCACAGTCGCTCGGCGCTCAAGAGAGAGTTGGACGCCACGATTCTTACCGTTGCCATCTTTGCGTCCGCGCAGGCGTGTCACACTCATTACCGCCCTCCTCCCGCTGCTCCTCCGCGGCCCCCGATAGTATGCGCCGGCATCGTTACGACTGGGCCGAGCGCTCTCGCCGGCGCGCCAGCGATAATCGCGAAGGCGCTGAGCGGAGTTTTTGATCGCGGCGAACAAGACGTCATGTTGCGTATGGAGGCGAAGCTTCCCGGATTCGGCGGTTGGTTTCTCGCAGGCGATACCTTCAACGTCTACCTGAAGCCGACTTCGACGGCGACAGTCGAGGACGTTCGCAAGATTCTCTACGACATGTACTCCAGCCGCCCCGAAGGGCATGTGCAGCGCCTCATGCGCATGGGTCCGCAAGTCAAAATCGTTCCTGCGCGGTACAGTCTCTCAGAGTTGATCGCGATTGAGCATCTGGTGGCGGGAGATATGGGTGGCCTTCGTGTTTCGGGTGCAGGAACCTCGCTCATCCGCAATCGCGTCGTCGTTGGATTCATTGATAGCGCGAGCGTTTGTCCGGGCGCAGCGGCGCTTGCGTCGATGGGAGTACCCGTCGACGCCCTTCTTCTGGAGGTGTGGGGAATTATAAGGGCGTTGTAAAGCGACGATGACAGCCGCCTCCAACTCGCAGCCGAGCGCCAGCTTGCCAGCCATCGTGACTGCTGAGAATTCCCGCCTCCCCCTTCCCGCTTCCCGCAAAGGCAGAGCTTGTGGCGCGAGACATGCTTGTTCCCCGCCAGGATATCTCACTCCCATCATGGAGATGGCACGATGCGAAACGCACGCTTTGGACTAATGGCAGGCGTGGTGGGGGCGGCAATAAGCCTCCTGGCTGCGACCAGCTATGGTCAATCCAACAATCCGCCGGCCACGACGGACCCCGGTGTCTCGGCTCAGACACCCAGCACTCCCAACGCAAATGCGACCACGAGCCAGCAGCCGACGACTCCGTCAGCGTCTGCCAACTCACCGGCTCCGACGACAACCGGAACCGATATCACGACCGGGAGTCGCACCACGACCACGGCTACCGACGTCACGACTCCGGCTCCGGCGACGACCACGACCAGCACCTTCGCGTTCGGACCGGTAGCGATCGTTGTGATCGCACTAATCGTGATCCTGCTGTTGTGGGCCATGCTTCGGCCGCGGAATCGCACGGTGGTGAGCGAGAATTATTCGGCGGCGCCGGCTCGTCCCGTTGGGACAACCACGACAACTGAGCGTGTCGTGAGTCCGCGCGCAGCGGGAGGAACGGAGACGACCACCCGAACCAGCGAAACGGACACCCGCCTTTAGGCTTTTGCGATCGAATCCATAAGCCGTAAAGCTCCCAGCCAAGCTGATGCCAAGCTTGGCTGGGAGCTTTCGCATCCGTCGCGCTCCGCCAGTTGGCCCGCGGATGGGAGTCGCATCAACCCATCGTAACGTTGCGCTGTCCAATGTTTGGTATATCACGGAGCGCAAATGCGGGAAGAGCGCAAACGACCGATCCATCTCAGGACCTGGATCGCGGCCGTCATTTTTTCAGTCGGCCTCTTCAGTCAGCGTGCAGAATCGCAAACCGTCGACGTCGTCGATCTCTCGCCCAAATTCCTCGTGTTCTACGACAGCGCCGTCGCGCGGCATCTCGACCCCGACGCACGCTGGGCTCTCTGGAAGCGCACGTACGGCTTCGCAGCTGTCCCTCCGACCCCGTTCGGGGATTCGCTCGCTCGGCGCTTGCTCGACAGCGCCTGGTCGCACTACCCTGATTCCTTGTCGCGAATCCGGCGGGGCGTCGCAGCGCTCGGCATTTCTCCGGGCGTCGAGTTGCAAAGAGTGATCACGCTGCTCGGTTGTGGCACTGGAACCAGGGCCAGAGTCGTAGCCTTCGTCGGCGGATTCGAGGACAACGCGTTCGCGTACTCTTCGAAGGACGGACTTCCAACCGTTGCGCTTCCCATTGAAACCGGTGACGCAAGGCGATCCGTCGATCACGAATTCACACACGCCGTCCACCGCTCGTCGCGCTGCGCCAGCATCACCCGTGGTTACGATCAGAGTCTGGCCGAGCTCGTGGTGTCTGAGGGAATTGCGATGCGAGTGGTGCAGGCGCTCGAACCCGGACATCCTGACACCTACTACGTCAATGGCAAGCAGGCGTGGTTTGATTCGGCGCAGGCACACCAAGCCGCGATTCTGCGTGGCGTCCGCGAGCACCTGACCGAGGCGGGCGTGCCCGTCGTGCAGCGCTTTACCTTTGGCAACGGAACGACCGGACTTGGCCGCGAAGGTTACTACGCTGGCTGGGTGATCGTAGGAGCGCTGTTACAGCACGGAGTCTCGTTCCACGAGATCGCGACGACGCATCCTGATAAAATTCCAGCGCTTTTGCTGCGGGGGATGGACTTGCTCGTGAGCGCCACGTCCGAACCCCACAGAGCGGCGATCATCGCAGAATAGCTCTTGACGCTGCCGCTTCCAGCTTTCCGCTACGGTGCGGTGGCGTCCGTGAGCGGAGGACTCTCGCTGATTCTATAAGCCGATCTCGCTGGCGACGGCGTCGCGACTCTGTCGAGGAACGCGAGGAGTCCCATACTCTCGGTCGCGATTCTCCAAACGTAGTGAGTGCCGTCGAAGGTTGCGCCCGAGTACCACAGCGTGACTCGATCGGAGGCCGCATCGTACAACAAGCTCGCGCGGTAGATGATGTCGGAGAACTCGGGGATCACTCCGGCCCACAGCACGAGACCAGGTTGAATCTGCCAGTGAATTCCGTCCACGCTCTTTGCGAAACGTAGCGCCGGTGTGGTGCAGGAACCGGGAGCCTTGACGTTGTAGATCGCCCAGAATTCGCTTCGCGAGGGAATCCACTGCACGTCGATGTGCCAGGCGAACTCGCCATCCTCCATCAAATCAGTTGTCGTCGGGTCCGACCAGGCGATGCCATCGCTGGAAGTCCGAAATTCAACCGTCGTTGAACGACTGCTGCATCCAGCATCTCCGCTGTTGACTGACCACATCATCCAGTCGCCCTGATTTCGCCGAGTCACGGTCGGCGAAATGACGGTGTGATTGCTGCCTCTTACTACCATCGTGGGCTGACTCCACTCAGTCGGCGATCGACCGCGAACGAGCAAGATCTGATTCTCGGTCGTGACCGATCGATAGTAGAGCCAGAGCTCACTCGTCTCAGGATTGAAAACCTCGTCCGGATCGGAAAGGTAGCCGTCCGATGATCGAGCAATCGGATTGATGACGCCAGGAGGCACGGCCCACTCGAGTGCGGAGCGCTCTGAGTAGAGTGACGGGTTCTCGAACTTGGCATTGCTGCCCGGGTACGGAGTCGCGAAGAGCTCGATTTCACTCGAGCCCCAACCGAACGGCGTGACGGCAGCGTCCGGATGCACCACTTGTCCAGAGCCATCAA
>DASQPS010000069.1:0-2332 GCA_035643845.1 Gemmatimonadaceae bacterium
CTCACCATGTCCCACGTAATGTTGGTGAGTCTGGTGATGAAAGGCGGAATCGGCCGCTCGGGATTGACCAGCGTCTCGAAGATCTCGACGATCTCACCGCCTCGGACCACGACGGCAGCGATCTCCGTGATGCGGTCGCCACCATAAGCACGTCCTCCGGTCGTCTCGACATCGACGACTGCGTACGAGAGCTCTGATAGCGGCTCGGGCGGGCCGAGCGGCGCGGAGAATCTGGAGTATGGCGTGAGACCGCGGGAAACTCGCGACGCTCGATCGTCCGTCGTAGTGGATTCACCCGGCGAGACGTAGCCTCCTGCCGCGTGGGCTGTCAGAGTCCACCGTCCATCCTCGGTGCGCGTAAACTCGTGCCTTCCATCGAACATCGCGCGAGCCATGTGCTCCGCGACGAGGCGAGGCGCGCCGGGAAGGCTGCAGATGTGTCCGATCAAATCGACGACATCCGCCGGACCAGCCGACAAATAATCGAGAGCGCGCGAGGTCAGGAGCGTTTCCTGGGGCGCGGCGTATACTCCGCGCGTCATTTCCACGGGTCGTCGCGCGTGATCGGACACGTCATGCAATGCGGACCGCCGCCGCCGCGCACGAGCTCGCCACCCTCGAACGTTATCGCTGCTCTTTGGTATGCGGGAATTTCTTCGTTCGAGGAAAGAAAATCCGATGCGGTGATCATTCTGAAACCGGCTTTTTCCAATTCTCTCAGTGTTGTCTCGTTTCGCGCGTAAGACGTGACCACTCCGGGACGCATCGCGGTGAAGTTGCAGCCCGACGCCCATTGCTCTCGATCCTGGACGATTCTTTTTTCACCACCGCAAAGAATCGGTTCCATCGGCAATCCGCAATGCCTGAGTGCGGCGAACAGATCAGGTTGCTCGCGCATCTGCGGGTGTCCTTTCTGCCAATGAAGAATCGGCAACCGGTAGGGCCCGATGAAGTGCGGGGGGTAGATCACACAGAGATCTCGGTCGACGTGCGTGAAGATCATATCCAGGTGGATCGCGGTCGCTTCCTGCGGCATCACGACGACGATGAGATTGTTCACGTCCGTCTGCTCGAAAAGCAGCTTCGCGAGACTGTCGATTCCCGCGGGGCTCGACCTCTCGCTGAAACCGATGAGCAGCACATCCTCCCTAAGCGGATGAACGTCGCCACCCTCGAGCGTGTGGTTGAGTCTGCGCTCCGCGGATCCGTCGTAGAGAATGCCACTGTTGCCGAGCTTTGGGTGCGAGGTGAAGAGCGACTTCATGATGAGCTCTTCGGTCCAGCGCGCGTGGAATCGCATCGATCCGATCATCATGTGGCGGTTGATCGCCATCGCTGAATCACGAGTGAAAAAAAGATTCGGTAGCGGCGGAAGTGAGTAGCTGCACTCGTTGAGGGTGCGCGACAGCGGTCCAGGCTCTTCTTCCTTGCCCTCTATGAGCAGGTCCACGACCGCGGCCGGCGGCAGCTCTCGCAGCTCGGACGCGAGCGGAGCCAGCGGCACCACATCGAGCGTCTCACGAATGATCAACTCGCGGACTTCACTGTCCTGTAGGACCTCGCCCAACAAATCGCGAACGTGGAGAACCTCGCAAAACCGCTCGAGGACCTGGACAAAGCGCCGGTGCTCGCGCTTCGCAAGGTCCGCATCGACGATGTCGTCATAAAGAAAATCCGCGCGTGTGCTCGGCGTTACCGCCAGCAGCTCGTTGCCGGGGCTGTGGACGAGAACGGTGCGCAAGGCGCCGATTTCTGAGGTGACGTGGACTGGCATCGGGACAAAGTTAACCGCATCCGCTGCCTTCCTCTTTCGACTCCCTCTTCCCGCCGCCTGCTTCCCGCGCGGTGTTTCTTGCCCTCGCGACCGTCCCACCGCTAGTTTGTGAACTTATTCACAAGCGCCACTTTGAAGCGGATAGCTGAATCCACAGTGCGGCGCCTTTCCCTATACCTGAGTTTCCTCGAAGGGATCGAGCGCCAAGGTCTCACGACTGTCTCGAGTGACGAGCTCGCGCGGCTCGGTGGGACAACGTCCGCCCAGGTTCGAAAGGATCTCTCGCTGTTCGGCTCCTTTGGCAAACGCGGACTCGGCTATTCGGTCCCTGAGCTGTCGGAGAAGCTTCGCGAAATCCTGGGGCTCGGAAAGCAATGGCGCGTCTGCATCATCGGTGCGGGAAAAATCGGCGCTGCGCTCGCGCGCTACAGAGGGTTCGCCGAGCGAGGCTTCAACGTCACGGCCGTGTACGACAGCGATGAGTCGAAGATCGGCAAGCGCTGGGAGAGTCTGACGGTTCGGCCGATCGCGGAGCTCGAAAAAGACGCATCCAGGCAG
>DASQPS010000070.1:0-2945 GCA_035643845.1 Gemmatimonadaceae bacterium
CGCGCGCGATCCTGAATCAGTCGCGCGATTCGGTAGAGATATTTGCCCCTCTCGGCTCCGGCCAGCTTGCTCCACGGTGCAAATGCTTTGTGCGCGGCGTTGTAGGCCGCGTCGACATCGTGCTGGCCGGCGAGCGCGATCTCGGCGAGCACCTCTTCGGTCGCGGGATTCACCGAATCGAAATACTTGCCTGACTTCGGCGCTACGAATTTTCCGCCGATGAAGAGATCATACCGCGCCTTGAGCTTCGGATCCGCCGCCTCGGGCGCTGGGTCATACTCCCAGAGATCTCCAAAAATGAGATGCGGAATCGAGCCGCTTCTCGCTGTCGCTCCGGTAAGAGGACGAGTCGACGTCATGAGCGCTGCTCTCCGCGAGTGGCCTGAAAAGAAATTGGCTTCATCTCAGTAGCTCTCCGCGGATTCGGTGAAGTAGTAAGGCGCCTGATAAGCACCGGTTTTTTCTTTTTCGATCTGGCGCAGCAGGTCATTCAGGAGTGAGCTCGCTCCAAAGCGGTACCGCGATGAATTGAGCCATGCATCCCCCAGCGTTTCTTTCACGGCGACGAGATAGTGGAGCGATTGCTTGGCCGTCCGGATGCCGCCAGCGGGCTTCATCCCGATCGCAATCCCCGTCGCCAGGTAGAAATCGCGGATGGCTTCGATCATCACTTGGGTGTTAGCGAGCGTGGCGCTTCCCGATGCCTTGCCTGTGCTGGTCTTGATGAAATCACCGGCCCGAATCACTTGCATCGCCAGGAAAGACGCCGCGCGAATATTGTCGTACGTGTCGAGCTCGCTCACTTCAAGAATCACCTTGAGCTGCGCGTCGCCGCACGCTTCGACTACCGCGCTGATTTCGTCTTGCACCGCGTTGAACTCTCCCGCGAGAAAGAGCCCGCGGTTGATTACCATGTCGATCTCGTCTGCACCATCGCCGACCGCAGTCCTCACTTCTTCCAGTCGCAGCGCCAAGGGACTTTGTCCCGACGGAAATGCGGTTGCTACCGAAGCGACCTTTATCGCGGTATCGGCCAGCCAGCGCGCTGCGTACTTGACCAGGAAAGGGTAAATGCAAACCGCGGCCACCGGTGGGACGGACTCGTCGAAGCTCGGCCGACGTGCCTTCTGGCAGAGCGATGCGACCTTTCCAGGCGTGTCCTTGCCCTCGAGAGTCGTGAGGTCGACCATGGAAACGGCTGTCCTCAACCCCCAGAGCTTTGACGCCTTCTTAATGCTGCGCGTCTGGAATTTCGCCACCCGTTCTTCAATTCCAACCTGGTCAACGGTACCGATCTCGTCGAGCAGCTTGTTGAAGCTGGTGTGCGCTGGAGCAGAGGCTGAAGATGCCATGATGCTTCTAATATCGCGGTGGGTCGTACCCATTACAACGATTGATAAGCCGTCGTGACTCGACAGCCGTTCCTTCAACCCATTCCAGCACAGGCCAGATAGGGTTTAGTTTGGCGGTATGGTGGATTCGCGCCCATATGCGGTTCTCTTCGATCTCGATGGGACACTGATCGATTCGATCGCACTGCTCCTCGCCTCGATGCGCCACACTTTTCAGGGAAGGCCTCGCCAGCCGACTGATGCAGAGTGGATCGAAGGGCTGGGGACTCCGTTGCCGAAACAACTCACACCGTACGTCGAGTCCGACGAAGATCGCGAGCGTCTCGTAAACCGGTATCGAGTCTTCCAGCACGAAAACCACGACCGCCTCATGGCGGCATACGCGGGTGTAATCGACACCCTCGCGCTGCTATATCAGCGCGGTCACCCGATGGGTGTGGTAACCAGCAAAGGCAACACGATGATGGAGCGCGGACTCAAGTTCATCGGAGCAGACGACTACATAGAAGTCGCCATCGGCTACGACTCGGTGCACATCCACAAGCCCGATCCATATCCCGTTCGCGCCGCGCTCGAGAAACTCGGCTACGAGTCCAACGAAGCCGTTTTCGTCGGCGATTCGCCGCACGACATCCGGTCGGGAAATGAAGCGGGCGTAATTACCGTCGCGGCGCTATGGGGACCGTTCAGGCGCGATCAGCTCGAGCCATACCAACCGACATACTTCCTCGACAACATCAAGCAGCTGCCATCCCTTATCGACCGAATCGCAACGAAAAGTGCGGGGTAATATATTCCGTAGGTTTCACCCTCTTAGGAGTTAGACAAATGGGTGTGTCATATCAGACGGGCGCGCTTGTCCGCACTGGAGAAGAGCGCGCGACCCTCGTCCGCCGCACTTACTCGCTCGTTCTCGTCAGCGTGTTGGTGACGATCGTCGGTGCGTCTTTCGGGCTGTCGCAGCCGCAGCTCATGGCAGCCGTCAACCAACATCGGTTCATCGCGTTCTTCGCCTCGCTCGCGCCGCTCCTCTTGGCAACGAGAAAGAAGACCGAGTTCCCGATGAACATCGGCCTCGTCCTCCTGTTCAACGTCGTGATGGGCGTGATGATCTCGCCTGCTCTTTATGTCTACGGAAGAACGCAGCCCGGCTTGATCGGACAGGCCGCCGTCCTCACGATCGGCGCTTTTGGAGTCCTCACACTTTACGCCTTTGTCAGCCGTCGGGATTTCAGCGCCTGGGGCAGCTTCCTCATGGTCGGCCTGTGGGTACTGATCGGCACGATGCTGCTGAATTTCTTTTTTCAGAACCAGGCAGTGAGCCTTTGGCTCGCGTCGATCACGGTGATGCTCTTCAGCGGATTGCTCGTGTTCGATACCTGGCGCCTGCGGAACTACTACGGCCCCAACGACTACGTCGGCGCCGCCGTGCAGATATATCTGGATCTGCTCAACATCTTCATGGCACTACTGCGCGTCATGGGCAACAGACGGAATTAGCACCAACGGAAAAGGCCGTTACGTCAGGCGCTGTTGCCGGGTTTTGCGAACGCTTTCTCTATCTGCCGCGCCATGTCCAGATCGTTCTGCGTG
>DASQPS010000071.1:0-3905 GCA_035643845.1 Gemmatimonadaceae bacterium
GACTCCTTCCGCCACCGTTTCCGTGCCCTTCAAGACATCGTCCAGTTTCCGTCCTTTTCCGAGCTCGAGACCCACTGCCCTGTTCCGGCTCAAGGATCCCGTGCAGGTCAAAACAAGATCTCCCAGACCAGCGAGTCCCGCGAATGTGCCCTGCTCGGCACCGAGCGCAACGCCAAGTCTGGTCATCTCTGCGAGCCCGCGTGTGATGAGCGCTGCGCGGGCGTTGAATCCAAGGCCAAGGCCTTCGGCGATTCCTGTGGCGACGGCCATTACGTTCTTTAGAGCGCCGCCGAGCTCGACGCCAATGACGTCGCTATGCGTGTAAGCGCGAAAATAGGGCGAGCTGAATGCGCGCTGCACCGCCTCCGCTGCCTCAGCGTTTCTGGAAGCGACGACGACCGCGGTGGGTTGGCACCTTACGACCTCCGCGGCGAAGCTCGGGCCGGATAGCGCAATGACTGTCGAGTCTGGAATTTCCTCGGCGGCAACCTCGGTCATGAGCGCCAGCGTTCCTCGTTCCAGGCCCTTTGTCGCAACGACGACCGGGACGTCATGGCTAATAGCAGCGGCGCTCGAATTGACGATCGACCGAAGCACTTGCGATGGTGTCGCCACAGTTACGAGCTCGGCCTCAGCGCACGCTTCCGTGAGATCTCCCACCGCTTGGAGCGCCGGGGCCAACTTGTGGCCCGACAGAAAGCGGACGTTCTCATGAGAGCTGTTGATCGTGGCAACAACATCAGGTTCGTAAGCCCAGAGGCGGACGTCGTGACCGTTCCTCGCGAGCAGATCGCCCAGCGCTGTTCCCCAGGCTCCCGCGCCAATCACTGCGCATCGCACTAGTCAGCGACCTCTTTCTTCTCAAAGCGATGCTCTTCGCCGCGTCGCAGCCTGCCGATGTTTGCGCGATGGGTCCAGAATACAAAAATCGCTATGATGACGCTCGCGATAAAAATGGGCGACTCGGGATCGCGCGACCACACCAGGATGGCTATCGGCAACACGGCGGCGCCGACAAGCGACGCAAGACTCACATAGCGGCTGAAATAGAAGACCAATACCCACGACGCTTCGGCGATAAGCATCGGTACGAAGGCCAGTGCGAGAAAGACTCCGCTCGCCGTCGCGACGCCCTTCCCCCCTCCTTTCCAGAGCAGAAAAATCGGCTTCACGTGACCGAAGATGGCGGCAGCTCCAAATATCAGAGCCCAGTAGCCCGGCTGAAGAGTCTCCGTGTAGCGTGGCAGTAAATAGACGGGCAGGAATCCCTTGAGCAGGTCGGCTACGAAAACCACCGCGCCGATTTTGGCGCCGAGCACTCTCACAACGTTCGTAGCGCCGAGATTCCCGGAGCCGTGCTTTCGCAGGTCGACGCCGCGCGCTTTGCCGGCGAGGTACGCCGACGGGATCGAGCCCGCCAGGTACGACAGAAGGACGCCGACTATCGGCGACATTCAGGCTGACTTGCGCCGCATGATGATCCGAAGTGGATTGCCGCGAAAGCCCCAGGCTTCGCGAAAGCCGTTGTGCAGGTAGCGCACGTAGTGCTCTTGAACCAGATCCGGATTGTTGCCGAATACTGCAATGGTCGGTGGCGCCGTCTCTACCTGTGTGGCGTAATTCAACTTGATTTCGCGCCCGGCCGCCTGCGGTGGTTGTCGTCGGCCAACGATTTCCTCAAGCGTGCTGTTGACCTGAGAGGTGCTGATTCGCTTATGGCGTTCCACGTCGACTTCGAGGATGAGATCGAGAATGCGGGTGATCCGCTGTCCGCTCAGCGCCGACGTAAACACGAACGGTACGAATTTGAGAAACGGCGCCTTTTCCTGAGCTTCTTTCTCGAAAGTGGCCGCGGTGTTGTTCTCCTTTTCCCTGAGATCCCACTTGTTCACGACCACTATCAATCCGCGGCCACTCTCCCACGCCAGCGCGGCGATTTTCAGATCCTGGTTATGAAGACCTTCCACGGCATCGAGTACGAGCACGGAAATGTCGGAAGCCTCAATTGCTCTGCGCGTTCTCAGCGATGAGTAAAACTCGATGCCGTCGTCGACCTTGGACTGACGACGCAATCCCGCTGTGTCGACAAAGATTATTTCGCGCCCATGGTAGTTCATCGGCGTGTCGATGGCATCTCTGGTAGTTCCAGCCTCATCCGCCACCACAAGTCGCTCTTCGCCGAGCAACCGGTTGATGATCGACGACTTGCCGACGTTCGGGCGCCCGACGACCGCGACTCGCAGCGCGTCCGGAGGCGCCTCGTCTGCCACGGGGATCCGTTCTACGAGAAGGTCGAGCATGTCGCCGGAGTTTTTCCCATTGAGCGCTGAAACCGGTACCGGGTCGCCGGCGCCGAGCTCGTAGAACTCGTAGAAATCCGTTGTCGAAGGATCATCCACTTTATTCGCGACGAGGACCCATGGTTTTTGGGCAGCGCGCAAAAGATCGACGACGCGCCGGTCGCTCGGGTGCAATCCGTTCTTCGCGTCAACCACCAGCATTAGCAGGTCCGATTCATCGATAGCCTGAAGGACCTGCCGGCGTATCTCCAGATCCATCGGTATGCGCGGGTCGTCCGTTAGGCCACCGGTGTCAACCAGCCAGAACTGACGCCCGTTCCAGTCGGCGCGCGCGAAATGTCGATCGCGTGTGGTACCAGCTTCTTCGCTGACGATCGCGTTGTTCTCTCCGACGATGCGATTGAAGAGCGCCGATTTGCCGACGTTTGGACGTCCCACGAGCGCGATGACCGGAAGGCTCACGCGAGCACTCCGCTCGCTTCCGAAGCGAGGACGTCTATGAAATCATACGACGGGAAAATGGGCATGGGCAGCGAGCTGCGAACGAACTCGAGCGTGCAGTCGTCGAGGAAAATGCTGTCTTCGTTTATAGTCTCGGCGGGGATGAGCGCGATATCGAGATCGTCGCGCGATGACAGTGCGCGCAGAATGTCCTTTCCCACCAGCAAGCCGGCTGTGGTTATCGTCGGCCCGAACAACGAGTTCTCTGTGACTATCAGCTCCAGATCCGCACCCGTTGCCGCCGCCAGCTTGTCGACGAGCGGCTGCATCAAGGTCCCCATAGCGAGTCCAGTCACCACCCCAATGCGCTGGCCATCGCGTCGTGGCAGCTTTGCGAGTCCCGCGGCGACGCGCATTCGGAGCGAAGTCACTGCTCCGACTCCGTTTTCGATCTGTGCGAATTCTCCATAGTGCTCAGGAGTCGGAAGCTCGCGACCAGCCAGCATGTAGAGCTCGTCGGATCCAAACACCCATGTGTCGCCGCGTTCTGTCAGGCCTCGCGCGCCCCAGCGCTCAACGCGCTCAAGAATGGCGCGGGCCGTTTCGCGGTCCATGGACTTCGCCGTGTAGAGATGCGAGAACTGCGTCAGTCCAACGGGCACAACAGCAGCCGAAAGAACGGCGTCTCCCATGCCCCAGAGATCGCGCAGCGATTCCTCCAAAACGTCTCCATCGTTCAGACCTGGGACGACGACCATTTGTGAGTGGAATTGTATTCCACCCGCTGCCAGCCGGGAGAGCTGAGCCTTGATGTCGGGCACTCGGTCGTTGTTGAGAAGAACCTTCCGCGCCTCGTGGTTGGTTGCGTGGACCGAGACGTAGAGCGGCGAAAGTCTGTATTCGAGAATCCTGGCGATGTCGCGCTCTTTGACATTCGACAGCGTCGCAAAATTGCCGTACGCGAACGAAAGCCTGTAGTCATCGTCACGAATGTAAAGTGGCTTCCTCAGTCCCGCGGGAAGGCCCTCGATGAAGCAAAACTCGCAGCGATTGGCACAGCGACGAACCGTGGGCGGCTCGAGCGAAACACCCAGGGGCTCACCGTCAAATCGTTCGACCTCGTACACGATCTCCTCGCCGTTAGGCTGCCTAGCCTCGATCGAG
>DASQPS010000072.1:0-2188 GCA_035643845.1 Gemmatimonadaceae bacterium
CTCGCCTTGAAGCGCTTGTTGAAACGCTTGTCGACTACCGCGCTGTACAATGGATCGGCAGGGGTGATTCTCATTTCGGCGATACGACCATCGGCGGAAGTGATTCTCATTCGGCGATTCTACCATCCAAATCGCTGCCTACGCCAGCCCGTGCTGGGCGAGAGAGAATCTGCGTTGAAATAAAAGCGCCGGACGAGACGACTCACGAACCAGGGCACGGGATTCGTCGAGCCACGACATGGGCGTGCGGCCAGTTGGGTTTTCCTGGAGGGATCTCGTCGTTGCGCGCTTCCGCTTCGCCGATGAGACTGTCTCCAACGACAGTGAGTCGCGCGCTGGTCGGTGAAAATCCATTGCTCCAGAGGAGCGAAACAGTGTCGCCGCGAATGCCCCAGCGAGGTGTTCCGCGCATAGCATGTCCATGTGGCCACGCGATGTCGGGCGTTAAACCCTGACCGTAGCCGTTGCTCGGGCCGACCGTGTCGATCCGAATCGATGTAGGTATCGCGTGGTATGGGCCAGGATCGGTCACCGACCCCTCCCATTTGCCGACGGTCAAATCATAGCATCCTACGATTGCGCCAGCCGGGACTGTTCGCGATTGCGCATTTGCCGAGTAGGTCGACAGGACGCAAAGCAGAAAAAGCGATGCGGTCAGGGATACGGTCGATGAGCGAAATGTTGTCGGCATGCCAAATTTCTCCGCACTACTCTCTGGGCTAGGGCGATATCCTAGGATCTCCGCAATCGCGCACGCAACCACCGAATCTGGCCGCGATGATTGATTTCATCTTCGGCGACGTGAAACCACGCCCAATGCGCATTGATCTTGGGCGCGAGAGCGACCGATCTTTCGAGCCAATCATCGTCGCGTGATGCCAGCGCTTCCAAAGTATCTCGTCGCACAGCGGCCAGCTGTTCGAGATAGTGGTCCAAGGGCTTCCCGCGTAGCGTGCGCCGACCTTCTTCCCCGAGTGTGAGAGCGGTCGACAGCTTGTCGTTCTCTTCAGGCGAAAGCATACGGTCTTCGAGCGTGAGAACCTGATACGATCGCTCGACCGCAGCGATGTGAGCGAGCAGCGCACCAATCGAGTTGCTCTGATCATCGTGTAGATGATCGAGCTCCGCGACGCTCAATCCGTCGACGGCGCCGAGAGTTGTCGAACGCGCGTACATGAGCATGCCGACGAGCCTGGCAATGGCAGGTGTGTAGCCCGCGATTGATTCGATTCGGAGCGGCGATGGCAGCGTCACTGGTTGACGCACGGATGTCATGATTTGGACATCCGCGCCTCTGCAATCGTCGGCTCAAACAATTCTATCGGATTGCCGGACGGATCATCGACGATGATCTGCTTTCCGCCGACGCCGACGACGATGTCGTTGCGGAAATGCATTCCCGCTGCCCGGAGTTTGTCGACAACCGCCGACAAATCATCAACTTCGATTGCGAATCGATTCCATCCGCCCGGCTGTTGAGCGGTTCCGTCAGACATCGGCTGTCCGCCGCCGCCGGCGGGGTTAGGCGCGCTTAGAACGAGTCGCAGATCCCCACGGGATAGCATGGCGAACACAGGCGCGGGATGCATTTCGAGTCGAAACCCCAGCTGCTTGACATAGAAGTCGATCGCCGAATCGACGTCGTGAACAATGTATCGTACCTGAACCGTCGCCACTTTGGTTACACAGTCGGTCGGGAAAACGATTGGTAGCTACTGCCGGCCGACTGCTCGCCGAGAAGCTGCGTAGTAAATCGCTCGGCCTCCCCGAGGCGCTGAAGCTCCGCTGCATTCAAATCGCCGGCTTGCTCGAGCTGCTCGATGCGCGCTGCGAGATCTTTGAGTCGTCGATCAACGTCAGCAGGCACAGTTCCTCGCGCGTGCTGCCGCGCGAGCAGAATGCGCGAACCATTCCATACTACGAACATCACGAAGGCGAACGGAAGCAACATGCCGAGCTCGGAAGAGTGCATTGGTTCTCCTAGTTAGCAAATCATAACAAAACCGATCAGGATCTTTTGACGGCGACGTTAGTCAGGCGATGCTGTCGGAAGGATCCAACCCGCTTGCTGCGAAGCGACCCAGAAACGGCGCTGCGACGTAGAGCACGCCGGCCACGATGATACAGGAAAAAGTTCTAGCGATTCGGGCGGCCACTCCCATGATCCACGTGCCCGACGTGCGCGCCA
>DASQPS010000073.1:0-3793 GCA_035643845.1 Gemmatimonadaceae bacterium
GACGTCCTTGAACCTGTTTCCACCCAGATTGTGATACAGGATACTCGACTCGGCGCGATCCGGATGGAGATGACCCATGAACGCGTCGCTGAGGCCAAGATAGTAACCGCCGGGGCCCCGCTCGTTGCTCGTGTACCTGCCGACATTGGTGACGAACAAATCCAGTAAGCCATCGCCGTCGTAATCGAAGAACACCGCGCCCGACGAGTGACCAACATATCCGACGCCAGCGGTCTGAGTGATATCTCGGAATTTTCCGCCGCCGACGTTCTCAAAGAGATGATTTCCGTGGCGCACGGTCGTGATGAAGAGATCCGGATCGCCGTCGTTGTCGATGTCGGCAAACGAGCAGCCGACTGCTATCGCGTCGGGTAGAGAGAGACCCGATTGAGTGGTGATGTCGGAGAAACGTCCGCCGCCAAGATTCTTCCAGAGCTGGTTGGTGCCTAGCTGGGTGGCGAAGTAGAGGTCCGGCAGTCCGTCGCCATTCACGTCCGCAGCGCATACGCCGGAGCCGTGATCGTAATGGGCGAGCTTGTAGGTCTTGCTCGCGTCGTCGACGACGCGATTCTGGAAGGTGATCCCGCTCGACTCGCGCTGGTCGGTGAACCGGAAGTCGTGCAAAGTGCTCGAGCGAGAAGCCATTTCAGCCTCCTGTTTCCCGCGGTCGGTAAGCCATGATGGTACGGCCGCGGACGTAGGCGTCGAAGCCTCCGGCGTCGGGGAGGATTCGCGGCAGCCAACGAGGAGGGGGAGCGTGATCGCGGCGGCTAGCGCCCGGAAGGTCGAAGCTGAGACTGACATTGGAATTTATATAGTTCGGGGCAACGGACCGCGTAAGACCGGCCCGAGTCGACGGCTGTGCTTGCCGCGCGAGTTGACGCGAAGGACGCCATTGCCCCGGATAGTTTGCTGACGTACGTTTCGAACAGGCTCGATTGCCTTCACGGGGCTTAAGTCACCAGCCCGTGATTCTTCTTCCGAATCCGGGAAGATCAGGCGCTACTGGCGACGCCATCTCGCAAGAAACGCGAGGATCGGAATGCCGTCAGTCCAGAAAACTCTTCCATACCCGGTGCCCGGAGAAGCATCCCGAACCTTCGGGGTCGCGCTCAACGACGCCGTCAAATCGAGCGTCGAGTCGATGGACGAGCTTCACGAGCGTCTCAAGCCGTGCGTTGCTTTTCTCCGAGATATGGGCGTCGGTCCCGTGCAGATGATCCTCAGCGTGAAAGCATGCACGAGGCAATGCGCGCTCAACAGTCAGGCGCTTGGCGACGAGTTTGCGCTGACAAACGCGAACCTGCTTATGGAGCAGATCGTAAAGTGGGCGATCGTTGAGTACTATAGAACAACCTAACTGTAGATTCTATCGAGCTTAGATAACAAACCAAGTACGGGCGTCGCCGGCGAGCTGAATTTCCGCTCGTCATTCGACGGCGCACTACGACGCGTGGCTCGGACCTGCGGTACCACACCAGATCGCAGCAGTGCCACACGCGGGAAATTTTACTGGCGATTCTGGCGACGCCTCCTCCACCGTTTCAAGGATGGCGCCTATGTCAGAATCAGATTCTGGTTCCGCTCCTATTTTGCCCGCCGAGCTCGAACGAGCTCTACAGCACGCAACATCCCGGACGCTCGCATCACTCGTAGCCCTTCGAAAGGCCCTCCGCCAGCATGTGCGCAGTGCACGTGGACACGGCATTTCATTCGCGGATATTGAAACATCACTCCGGGCCTTGGTGCTTCGCGCGGAGGAAGAGTCAAAGCACCACGCTGGCGATCAGCATGCACATCACCCAAGTCTCTCCGACCAGGTGATCAAGTGGAGCGAGAGCTTTTTCAGTCAGATCGACTGACCCGTATCCACTTCTGGAAGACCATCTACAACCTGACCGGATGGAGCAGCGCGCGGCCTCTGCCTCGGCGTGGATGCCGTCCGCCTTCCAGCCTTATCCATTCACGCTGGGAGGACTGCAACCGTTGAGTCAGTAGCCCGTTCTTTCCGAAATGCGGCGCATCATTCTTCCTCTCGTTCTTGGCGGGTCCGCTTTCGCGCTGCAGTCAGCTTTGCCGAACAGGCGCGAAGCAAGCGTCTCCCGGCCCGAAGTCAAAACACTCGATTCCACGTCGGCGTCAGACTCGGTGACGCAGGTCTCAATGCGCGACGTGAATTTTTTCATCATTCCGCACGCGGCGCTCCGAATACGTACGCTGCGCGGAGACATGCGCGCCTTCAAAGGCGGCCCTGTCGTGTTCGACGACAAGAACTCGTTCGTAATCGGGTTGAAGTACGCCGAGATCGGTCTCAACGGCGACGATATCTCGACGCTGATGAACGCCCACATTTTTGCGTATCCGGGAGCACCGCTCAAAAAGCTCAAGGTTCACACTGCGGGTTCGCAGCTTGTACAGTCGGGTGTAATGCACAAGATCATCGACATTCCTTTCGAGATCACATCGAACGTGTCCGTGACGCCTGAAGGACTCATTCGGCTTCATCCAGTGAAGAGCCGGATACTAGGCGTCGACGGCAACGCGCTCATGCGCGCGTTCGGGTTGACTCTCGAAAAGATTCTCGACTTGCGCAAGGCAAAAGGCGTGACGGTAAAGGGCAACGATTTTCTTCTCGACCCTACTAAGATCCTTCCGCCACCGGCAATCGAAGGTCACGCGACGGGAATCCGCATCGATGGCAACGAGCTCGTGCAGACCTTTGGCGCTCCAGACGCCGCTCCGCCGCTTTCTCCGCCCGACACCGCCGCGCCTTCATTCATGTTTTACAAGGGCGGAACTCTGCACTTCGGGAAACTGCTGATGCTGGACGCGGAGATGGAGATCGTGGACCGACGGCCATCGGGATTCTTTGACTTCGACCTCGATCGCTACAAGGAACAACTCGTAGCGGGATACTCGAGGACCCTCCCGGATCTCGGTCTCGAGGTCTACATGCTGGGATTGGACAAACTCGCGTCGGCAGGACAGCCGGTGAAGCCGTAGCTACCTGCCTCGCTCGGCGCGATTGCTGCAGCAGCTTCACACCCGATGCGAATAAGCGAATGTCTCTGGATCGGGGCCGTCTCGCTCTCGTTGTTCGCCTGCAAAAGGCTCAGCAGCTCGACACCCGCCGACACGCTCGCCATCGCCAGAGACAGCGCACAGCTACCACATCAAACCAGACAAGGTCGGAAATCAATGGCACTCAAAATCTCTTCGAGCGCGTTCGCGCCCAACGGAGCGATACCCTCCAAGTACACCTGCGAAGGAGCGGACATCTCTCCGCCTCTCGAATGGTCGGGTGCTCCCGATGGAACGCGGAGCTTTGCACTGGTCGTCGACGACCCCGACGCGCCGGACCCGGCGAAACCGCAGATGGTGTACGTGCACTGGGTGATGTACAACATTCCGGCTTCCACGACGAAGCTTGCGGAGAACGCGGCGAAGACGGGATTGCCCGAAGGTACGATGCAGGGCAACAACGATTGGAAGAAGCCGACGTGGGGCGGACCTTGTCCTCCAATCGGCCGGCACCGCTACTTCTTCAAGCTATACGCCCTCGATACTCAGCTCAGTCTCAGCAAGCCAACGAAAGCGCAGCTCGAGAAAGCGATGCAGGGTCACACGCTCGCAAATGCGGAGTTGATCGGGACGTACCAGAAAACGAAAAAATAGTCCCGCGACGTGGTAAATCAGGACGGCCGGCGTCGCTCTGCTTCTTGTCGGCGATTGCTCGCGTCGGCGTTGGCTGCCTCGCGGGGCTTGCGGCCCTGCTCGGCGTCGAGCGAGCTCC
>DASQPS010000074.1:0-2085 GCA_035643845.1 Gemmatimonadaceae bacterium
CCGAGCCCGGTCGGCCCTGCGCCGATGATTAGTATCCGCTCCTGATCCGGCATTTGTCAGGCGTTGGCGGCCCGAGCATCGGAGCCGTCGACTTCGGCGCGCTCCGATGTGTAGCGCGCGATGGCGTCGTCCAGCGTCGGCATCAGTGTTCCTCGCTCGCTCGCGATCGCACTGTAGCGCGGACGCGTAGCGGCGTATCCGAGCACTCTTTCCGGTCTTCCCGCTATCAATGACGAACAAAGTCCGACAGATTCCGCTACTCGGCACGCCAGCTCGAACCACGTGAGCTCGCCGCGGTTGGCGAGATGCCACAGTCCGCGCTCGTCATCGATGAGCAAGTCGAGCGAGACGTTGACGAGATCCGGAACGTAGGTCGGAGAGACGACGAGATCATCCGCTACCTGCACAGCGGAGCCGGCGGCGAGCGCACTCAGCGTGGAAGCCAGAAAATTGTAAGAGTCCCAGGGCCCGAAGAACGCACTGGTCCTGATGATCAGGGGCTGCTCTCGCAGAGAAAGCAGGCAGGCCTCCGCTTCCGCTTTGCTCTTCCCGTACACGCAGAGCGGATTGACCGAATCCGACTCGACGTACGGCTTGCGCGTCTCGCCGTCGAAAACAAGGTCGCTCGAAAACGTCACGAAACGAATTCCTTTCTCGGCGCACGCGGTGCCCAACGTCACGGCTCCTTTCGTGTTGACTCTGTAACACGACGCGCACTCGTGCTCAGCGTCGTCGACGCGAACGTATCCTGATGCGTTTATCACTGCCCACGGCTTCAGCTCATCGAGCACTCGCGACACTGATGCCTCGTGTGTTACGTCGAGGTCGGATCGTCTCAAGGCCACGAACTTCAACCCCCGCTCGACGCAAATACGGGCGAACGCACTTCCGAGCGTACCAGCGGCGCCAGTGATGACGATCGGCCGCGCAGCGCTGCGCTCGCGCCGCGGTGCGCGCGCTACGTGCGCGGAATGATGCGACGGGTACGCGAGCCGACTCTTCTCGCGCCACCACCCGTCTCCGCCGAGGACCGGATGGTCGTGGCGTCCGACTGTCGCAAGGTGACGAGTCATTGTCGCCAGCGCGGTTGGCCGCGGCGGCTCCGAGCGAATGTCGAATGCACCGGGCTCGTACGTCCCGTTCTCCTCCGTAAGAAGAGAATCCCATCCGAACGAGCCGAGCAACGACCAAACACTCACGGCGCGAACGTCGCAGCCTTCTTCGCGGAGCTCGAGTGCCGAGTGCCACGCTTCATCGAGCCAGAGCATCTGCTGCTCGCGTGTGCAGCCGAGGTGAACTTCGGTAATGGCGATGGGGAGTGCGTACCGATCCCACGCTTCTCGAATCAGTCCGAGGTGTCCGGCAGTTCCGTTTTCGAGTACACGAACCGCTTCGACATCAGCGTAGGCATGATGACCGTTTCCACCTCGAAGCTTCGGCGGGTAGAGCTCAACGCGCTCATCGAGAAATCGCTCGCTCGTGAGATAGTGATTGATGCCGATCACATCCGGCGCGCATGGCTCGGCAACCAAACTCTCGAGCTCGGCGGGTGTAGCTCCGTTATCGACGAGATATTGCCAGAAGGGATGTTCTGTGGTGACGTCGCCGCAGAGGAGATCGAACGTGAGCCAGCGCCGCTCGTTGTCGAAGTCGGCTTGGTATCGAAGAGCGGGGGTGCTATAAGTCCGTCCGAGATCCTCTGTCTGGACGAGGCGCGCGGAGGGAGAGATGGATCTCACCGCCTGCATCGCCGCGCGAATCCCCAGGCACTGGTTCATGAGACAGCGCACGAAAGACCGGTCGTCCCGAGCGTGTGGATACCAGAGCGCATACAGGCCTGCGAACCGCGCCGTCGTGAGCGGCTCGTTTATCGGCGTGACCAGGTCGATCCATGGATAGCGCTCGATAACAGCGAGAGCGAATGAGCGAAGCTTGTCCGGAAATCCGTCGTCGAGGAGGGAAGTGTGGCGCGGTCCGCTCCCATGGTGGACGAAGCCCACGATCGGAGTGATGTCGAGCTCGCGCAAACGCGAGAATGCCTGGTCGGTGAAGGACCAATCGGCGTCCCGCAAATCTCCAGGAGCT
>DASQPS010000075.1:0-2246 GCA_035643845.1 Gemmatimonadaceae bacterium
GTACGATCATTCTATCGCGACCTGTTTTCCGAGACGGGCGGAGTGCCCCTGCTCGGAGAGGCATATGACGGAGCGCTGATCAACCATCCGGACGTCGACGTCACCGACCCGACTCTGAATACTTCGGGAGTCCCGTGGCCGACGCTGTACTATCATGGGAATTACGCGCGATTACAAAAAGTGAAAGCCCGTTGGGATCCGGGCGATGTTTTCAATCACGCATTGTCGATCAGGACCACGTCCGGATGAAGCTGCCCGTCAATCCGCCGGTACTTCCAATGCTCGCCAAGCGGGTCGCAGCTCTCCCGCCGGGGGAGAACTGGATCTTCGAGCCGAAATGGGATGGGTTTCGCACGTTGATCTTTCGCGACGGCGACGAAGTCTTCATACAGAGCCGAGACGAGCGGCCGCTCAATCGATACTTTCCCGAGCTGATCGAGCCGCTGAAGGCGCAGCTTCCGGAGCGCTGCGTGCTCGACGGTGAAATCGTCATCGTCGGTGACGGTGGGCTCGAGTTCGATACATTGCAGCTGCGACTGCATCCCGCGGAGTCGCGGGTGAAGAAGCTCGCCGTCGAGACTCCTGCTTCGATCGTGTTCTTCGATGTGCTTTCTGTGGACGACGAGAGCCTGTGCGCGACGTCTTTCGCGCGACGTCGCAAGCGTCTCGAAACAATCCTCCGAAAGGCGAAAGCGCCGCTGCACATCACGCCGGCCACCGACGACAGAGACCTCGCCACCGATTGGTTCAATCGCTTCGAGGGTGCCGGGCTCGATGGCGTCGTCGCAAAAGCGGTCGACGGAACTTACGAGCCCAACAAGCGCGTGATGCTGAAGGTGAAGCACGAGCGCGATTGCGATTGCGTCGTGGCTGGATTCCGCTGGCACAAGACCGGGGAGAAGACCAAGATCGGTTCCCTGCTGCTCGGACTGTACGACGACGGCGGAAATCTGGAGCACGTCGGCGTCTGCGCGAGCTTCACCGACGTCAAACGTCGCGAGCTGGTGAAGTTTCTCCAGCCTTATCGCAAAAACGCGTTGGCGAATCATCCGTGGCGCGGCTGGGCCGAAGCACAGGAGGAAGGCGACGGCCAGCCGCACCGAATGCCGGGCGGGCAGAGTCGCTGGAGCAGCGGCAAGGATCTGTCGTGGGAGCCGCTCCGTCCCGAACTGGTCGTCGAGGTCGCGTACGACCACATGCAAGGCGATCGCTTTCGTCACACCGCTCAGTTTCGTCGCTGGCGAACCGACAAGCGTCCGCGCGATTGCACGTTCGAGCAGTTGGAAGTGGTGCCGCCGCACGAGTTGGCCGCAATATTTTCTACAGGACGGTAGCCGCAGCACCAATGCTCAGAATACAGTGAGAGTCGGACGCTACATCCTCCTCGCCGCGTCGCGAAGTCGCACCCTCAACGACTTCGCGCTCCGCAGCTCGTTCGTGAAGCGCGCAACGCGAAAGTTCATGCCGGGCGAATCCGTAGATGACGCCCTTTCCGCGGGTCGTGAAATCGCCGATACCGGTCGCGGAATCATCTACACCCAGCTCGTCGAAGCCATAACGCGCGCCGACGCCGCGCTCGCAGTACGCGATCACTACCTCGCGTTCTTCGATCGAATTCGCGCCGCTGGTCTGCCCGCCCAGGTGAGCGTCAAGCCGACGCAACTCGGCCTCGATCTCTCGCAGACAGAGTGCGAGAAGCATCTGATGACTCTCGCCGCGAAGGCCGAAGCAACCGGGTCCGCGCTTTGGCTCGACATGGAAGATTCCAGCTACGTCGATCGCACCCTCGATCTCTACGTCGCGCTGCTCGAAAAGCATCCTTCCACCGGTGTCGCGATTCAGGCCTACCTGCGTCGCACGCCGCGCGATCTCGCGCGACTGCTACCGCTCAAGCCGACGATCCGATTGGTGAAAGGAGCGTACGACGAGCCAAAGACCATCGCATTCGAGAAGAAGGCCGACACCGATCGCGCGTATTACGAGCTCGCGTCGACCCTGCTCGACGCCGCACGCAATGCCGGCTGCACTCCCGTGTTCGGTACCCACGATCTGCAACTCATAACGCGAATCGCCCAGCGCGCCGCCGAGTCAGGCGTGGCAAAAAACAAATATCAAATCCACATGCTCTACGGAATTCGCGACGCAGCTCAGCGCCGTCTGGTGGCCGATGGACACATCGTGAAAACACTGATCAGTTACGGATCGGCGTGGTATCGCTGGTACATGAGGCGACTGGCCGAGCGACC
>DASQPS010000076.1:0-2178 GCA_035643845.1 Gemmatimonadaceae bacterium
ATCAAAAGCGCCTGACCGCCGTCGTAATTCCAGACGTGCCGAAAGCGTGTCGTGCACTTGGGCAAAATCGGCGTTTGCAATTCGGCCCCGTTCCAGGACCTGCCGCCATCCGTACTTACTTCGACGCGCTCGATTTTTCCCCGGCCGCTCCACGCCAGTCCGGAGATCACAGACCATCCTCGGCTGACGGTCTTCGGGTACGCGGGAGATGTTATCAGCGACTTTGCGTCCATGACAAAGCTGAACATGCGCGCGGTGCCGTTTGCAAGCGGATCGGTGTACTTGGATGTCTCTTCGCGAGTCATGAAAGGCGCTTTCCCCAGCTCGAGACGCTTGATCCACTTCACCTGGCTGTTGCCTTCCCAACCGGGGAGAAGGAGGCGGGCGGGATATCCTTGCTCAGGTCGAATAGCCTCGCCGTTTTGCGCGTAGGCGATCATGGCGTCATCGAGCGCCTTGTCGACCGGGATGCTTCGTGTCATGTGCGCGGCATCCCATCCTTCCGCGAGAAACCATTTTGCCTCCGGCCTCACGCCCACTTCCCGGAACAGCGTAGCGAGCGGGACTCCCGTCCATTCACTGGTGCTTAGGAGGCCATTGATAAACGACGGTGTGGCCTCGCGCTTCATCTCGGGCGTCTGGAACGCGCGATAGCCGTTGCCGGAGCATTCGATGAAGGCAATCCGGGTTACGGCGGGGAAGCGCTTGAGGTCGTTGAGACTGAATTTCAGTGGACGGTCGACCAGACCATGAATCAACAACGTGTATTGCGCCGGATCGATGATCGGCACGCCGCCGTGATGTCGCTCGTAGTGCAGATCTGCCGGCGTGATCGTGCCGTATAAATCCTCCAACGGGGTCTCGGATTCTCCCGATGGTGCGGCGCGATTCACTCGCCGGCGAGGATGTTCAAAAGGCGAGCGTTCTCCGATCTCAGTCGGAACGTGGCCCGGTAGCTTGCCGGGAAAGTACGGCGCTGGAGGATTCGCGACCTCAACCTTAGCGCGAGGCAGGATGTTTTGCGCCTTGTGTAGGAGCGTCCCGCCAAACACGCTTGCAGCGCCGGCAAGCAATGTTCGGCGATTCAGTTTTGGCGGAGAATCTGGTCGATCACTTTCGCCAAGCGGGCTCGAGCCCTCAGATCGTGCGCTCATGTCGATCTCCTGCGCGTGGAATTCTCGCCGATGCGTCGGTGTGCCGTTTACGTTCGACCCATCGACGCTGCGAAGGCAATCAGAATGTGCATTCCGGCGCGGCTTTTGTCAGGTGGGAACGCTCGCCAGGCGGTACAGCTGCAGCATCTCCTCGCTAAAACAGGCGAACTGAACGATCTCAATAGACTCGGCCTCGGTTGCGAAACCGCGGCACGTCTCCACGGCAACCCGCGTGGCTTTCTCGGCCGGATATCCGTAGACCCCGGTGCTGATCGCCGGAAACGCGATGCTCTTGCAACCATGCTCGCGTGCGAGGATCAACGCAGAGCGATAGGCACTCGCCAACAACGCGGCTTCGCCATGATTGCCGCCGCGCCAGATCGGTCCGACTGCGTGAATTACATAACGAGCGTGCAGACGAAAACCGGGTGTGATGCGACTCTCGCCGGTCGGACATCCGCCGAGGGCGCGCATCGCTTCGCCTAGTTGCGGTCCGGCGGCGCGATTGATCGCGCCGTCAACTCCGCCGCCGGGAATGAGAGCGCTGTTTGCGGCGTTCACGATCGCGTCGACCTGCAAACATGTTATGTCGGCGAGAATGGCGCGGAGCTCCATGCAGCCGATCTTACGACTCGTTCAACGCGACGGCCTCGCGGATCAGCGCTTTGAACGCAGTCTCGTCGATCGCGTCACTCTCGTGCAGGTCGATCGCGCGCCGAGTACCTCCCTCGAGGCTCGAATTGAACAACCGCTTCGGATCCTTGAGCTGCGCACCTCTGGCAAACGTGAGCTTGACGGCGTTCTTGTACGTCTCGCCTGTGCAGATCATTCCATCGTGCGACTAGACAGGCACACCACCCGGCGTCGAAGCCTTTCTCCACTTCACCTCCTCGACGACATCGGGGTCAGCCTGCTTGATTAGTCGCCTTACGTTTGCGAGCATCCGGCCGCGCCAATCGCCGAGCTCCTTGATTTTCGCGTCAATGAGCTCGGATGCAGATTCATCGGTTGTCGATTTGCTGGT
>DASQPS010000077.1:0-6871 GCA_035643845.1 Gemmatimonadaceae bacterium
AATCATGACGCGCCTCCCTTGCTGCGTGCTTTCTCGATCAGTTTCTCCAACACATCGAGGTCCTCGTCGCTCCAGCGGTCTTCGTACATCCCGACCATTGCGGCGACGGCGGAGCTCGCTGAGTTGTCGAAGAATGTGCGAACCAGATGTCGCACCGCTGACTTGCTGACGCGATCCGGATTGGCTGTCGGGAGGTAGACGTACCGCGGCCCATCCTGCTCGTGCCGGAGATGTCCCTTGCTTTCCAACAGCCTCAACATCCCGCGGACCGCTGTGTAGGTCGGAGGGTCCGGCAGATCGGCCAGCACTTCCGCGGCGTTCGCGCGTCCCCGCCTGTAGATGATGTCCATGATCTGTCGCTCTCTGCGACCGAGCTGCTCGAGTCCATTGTTCTTCATGATCCTTCCGATTCGAGTGATCCAAGCGCTTGACATAATGTCAATGCATTGACACAATGTCAATAGGCTGGCATCGGAAACCTGATTCCCGGCTGAAAACCTCCTTTCGAGGGTCAAGACATGCGACTTTTTCGGATGGCGTGCGGCGCGGCGGCAATCCTGGCGCCGTGCCTTGCCCTACCCGCTCAGGAGCTGGACACCGCCCGCGCTCTCTCGGCGCTGCGCGATGCAAAAACAGCGTGCACATCAGACGCGGGAGCATTGTGGGGCCGCAGTCTCTGCGGCCCGATTGCGTTCGTCGATCGACAGACGCGACTCGTGATCGCGAACGATACCGTCGCCGGAAAGCACTTTCTTCGGCTCGGCGATGCCTTTGTGATGACGCTTCCACAGAATCAGTTCGTCGCCAATACATCCTTCGATTGGGGCGGACGCACCTGGACGATGGTGGCGCTTCCTCTGCCGTCCGATCGGTTCGCGCGAACTGACCTGGTGATGCACGAAGTCTTTCACCGCGAGCAATCCGCGCTCGGACTGCGCCAGGTCGACGCGCTCAACAATCAGCTCGACATGCGCGCCGGCAGAACCTGGCTCCGGCTCGAGTACCGCGCCCTCGCGAAGGCTCTCGAGTCGCTGCCGGATCGCACGGCGGCGCGGCATCACGCGGAATCGGCGCTCATTTTTCGGGCGGAGCGCCGAGCGATTTATCCTGGAAGCGACAGTCTGGAGGCGACGCTGGAGATCCAGGAAGGATTGCCCGAATACACGGGACAGCGTCTCGCGATGCAGCTCACCGGTGAAGGCGTGGCGCGAGTGGCGAGGTACGTCCGCGACTACGAGGCGACGCCGACTTTCGTGCGCGCGTTCGCCTATGGAACGGGCCCGGCCATAGGCGTTCTCCTCGATACATTCGCGCTGGACTGGCGAACGGCGGTGCGAACGAACCGCGACATCGGCGCTCTTCTCGCACATGCGATTCATTTCCAGCGTCCAGTCAACCTCACGAGCATCGCGCACGAGAGGGCGCAAGAATACGGCTGGGCAGACGTGAACAGATCCGAGGCCGCTCGAGATTCCGCGCGCGCGCCCGAGATGCGCGAGTATCGGTCTCGTCTGGCCGAAGGCCCCACGATCACGCTCCGCCAGACCAAGGACTCGCTATCGTGGAGCTACGACCCCACCGCCCTGATTGCCTTCGATTTGAGCTCCACCATTTATCCCTCGGGGAACTTCTCGGCAGCGTGGGGCAAGCTCGTCGTCGACAGCGGCGGCGTGCTGGTGCGAAACGATTTCTCTTCCATCACCGTTGGCGCACCAAAATCGCCAATCCAGTCAGACGCGAAGGAGCTGAAAGGCAGCGGTTGGAGTCTCAGCTTGAACCCTGGATGGACGCTGCAGGCCGATCCGGCGCGCCCGGGAAGTCTTGTGGCAGAGAGGGTGAAAGAAAATTGAATTCGGCGACCACGAGGCGCGTCCCTTGCGATGGACGAGGTTCAACTTCGTCCCTCATTACCAACAAGAGGATAAACGTATGAAACGCATTGCACTCGCCGCACTCACGGGCCTCGCCGCGCTCGCGCTGACGGCGTCGCCCAGCGAAGCGATCGGGCCGCACGCGATGGCGAAAGTACAGCCGTCGTGTCCGTCAGCCCCGTCGGTCGCTCGGACGTACCTGGCGGCGCAGGCTGGGAAAAAACTCACGATGACACGCTCCGCGATCATCGCCGAAATCACGAAGATCACCGGCGCCGATGGATCGTTCGCGGGCCTCACCCCGTGTCAGGCGGGTTATCCCAACGCCGTCCGTTTCTGGATCGACGAAGTCCTCAAGGTGGGAACCAACAATTCGCCTTGACGCGCGTCGCTAGCGCGCGGTTCTCGGATCCGGCTTCACCGTGAACGGTTGGGTGTAACTTTTTCCGTTCACGGTGAGCTTCGCCGAGAAATTCCCGGTATAGTGACGATCCAAAGGACCGCCTTCATCTGGAGGCGGCGCCCCGCGCGGCCGCGGACGTAATGGGTTCCACGTCACGCGATGCATTCCAGCGCTCGTAGCAAGCGGCTCGGGTCGCGGCTGCCATAGCGGCGATACCCGCGCAATTCCACCCGGCTGCGGATTCTGACCACCCCTTCCAGTCGGCCGCTGCGCATTGGGATCGCTAGAAAATGTTTGTATGACGGCGCCGGTGGAATCGATGATCTCGATCACAACTGGCGTTCTCGCCGCGCTCTTCAGGTAGTAGTCGATGTTGGCGCCATTCGGGGGATTCTCGGCGTGGGGCTCATCTTTCTGGAGGGGCGTTCCGTTGTCGGTGCCCTCGATGAAGTTGATTGTGTCGGACGGCTTGAAGAGAAATGCATCGTCTCGAGTGACAGCGTCACCGAGCTGTCTCAATGGACTCATGTCGTCGATGACCCAGAAACCGCGGCCGTGCGTAGCGAGAATGAGGTCGTTGCCGTAAAACTCGAAATCGCGCATCGACGTCACCGGCAGGTTGAGCCGGAGCGATTGCCAGTTGTCACCGTCGTCGAACGAGATGTGAGCGCCACGCTCAGTACCGGCGACGAGTAGGCCTCTTCGCTCAGGATCCT
The DNA here is from genome assembly GCA_035643845.1 of Gemmatimonadaceae bacterium. Lineage (GTDB taxonomy): Bacteria > Gemmatimonadota > Gemmatimonadetes > Gemmatimonadales > Gemmatimonadaceae > UBA4720. Next base: position 2,991 of record DASQPS010000077.1, read on the forward strand.
CTTTCACCGAATGCGCGTAAGCGCCCGCAGCCAATCCGTTGGTGATTTTCTGCCACGTCTTGCCCATGTCGCGGGTGCGATAGATGTACGGCTCGAAATCCTGCAGCTGGTGACGGTCGACGGTCGCGTACGCGGTGCCAGTATCGAAGTGAGATGCTTCGATCATCGTGATCCGGCTCCACGGCGTGATCGCTGCCGGCGTGACGTTCTGCCAGGTCTTGCCTTCGTCCTGCGTCAGCTGGATGTATCCATCGTCGGTGCCGATCCACACCAGCGGACCTCGGATGGGTGACGGCGCGATTGCGTAAATGACGCCGCGCTTCGCATTCCTGTCCGTCCACGCAGCGGCTGTGGCGTCGAGAGTAGGTGGAATGAAAACTTCGGCGCGCGTAAGGTCCGGACTCACCTGGTTCCATGTCTTCGCGCCGTCGTTCGTCTTGAACAGAAACTGGTTGGCGTAGTAGAGATCTTTCTTGTCTGCCTTCGAGAACACCAGGGGCTGCGTCCAGTCGCTGCGCGCTGGCTCCGGAGATTTTGGAGTGGTCGTTCCTTCGATTGGAATGTTGGCGTCGAGATTCCAGCGCTGACCGTCGCCGCCATACACGACACCCGGATTGAGAGGATCACCGGCGGTGTAACCGCTTTCTCCGCCTGGCGCGATCGGCTCCCAATCGTGCATCGATATCTCGGAAAACTTTCCGCGCGAGCGAACAGCGATCGCTCCTGAATCCTGTTGCGCGCCAGTCACCCAGTACGGGAAGCGATAATCGACCGAGACATGATAGATCTGCGCGGTTGGCTGGTTGAGCCACGAGCTCCAGGTGACGTTACGCGGATCGTTCGTGCGCGCGTTCCGGGTGATGATCGTGCCCTGATCGCTCGCCACGATCATGGTGTTGGGATCGTCTGGCGAGATCCACGGCTGATGATAGTCGTCTCCACCGGGCGAGCCGCGAAGGACGACCCATGTTTTCCCTCCGTCCATGGTTCGGTTGACGGCAACGTTCGGCACATAAACGATGTCCGGATTCTGCGGATCGACGGCGAGCTTCTCGAAGTACCAGCCGCGGCCCCATAGAGCGGGATCGTTCGAGAGCCGCGTCCACGTAGCACCCGCATCGTCGGAGCGGAAAAATCCGCCTTGTCCGGGGGGTGGACTTGAAGGACTTGCCCCAGCCGGCGCCGGCTGAGGCGGTGGTGTACCGAGAGGCGGCTCGACTTGAGCGCGCGCTTCGGGCACAAGGCAATCGACGACCGCGTAAATGCGACTCGGGTTGCTCGGCGCGATCGCGATTCCGGTGCGGCCTATTGCCTCTTTCGGCAATCCGTTCGTGAGCTGCGTCCAGGTGCTGCCACCGTCGATCGATTTGAAAATTCCCCCACCTGGTCCGTTGGTCGGCGCGTAGGTGAACCATGGTGGCCGACGCGTGTTCCAGAGTCCGGCGTAGACGATGTTCGAGTTGGATGGATCGATGACGACGTCTACGGCACCGACGTTGTCGTCGCCGAGTACTTTCTGCCAGCTTTGCCCACCATTGCGCGAGCGGAATACGCCGCGCTCGGGATTCGCTGCGTAGAGTTTTCCAATCGCGGCGACGAATACATTGTTCGGGTTCCTGGGGTCGACGGCGATCTTGCCAATGTGGTGCGTCTCATCCAGACCCAGATGCGTCCAGGTTCTGCCGGCATCGGTCGATTTGTAGACGCCGTTGCCAAAGCCCACAGAATCTCGCAGTGTCGATTCCCCGCTTCCGACCCAGACCGTGTCCGGCTGAGACGCAGCGACAGTGATAGCGCCGATAGACGCAACCGGCTGCGAATCGAAAACGGGGAACCACACTCGTCCGCCGTCGATCGTCTTCCAGACGCCGCCGTTCACGGCTCCGAAATAGAACTCGTTGAGCCGGCCGGGCACTCCAGTCGCGGCAGCGACGCGTCCCCCGCGAAAGGGACCGAGCATTCGCCAGCGTAGTCCGGAATAAAAATCCGCTGGCATCGGCGCGCGAAGAATTCCGCGCTCGAGATCTTCCGATGGTGTGATTGGTGAGCCGACCCGCTCGACGAGCTCGCGGAGGCCAGGAATCGTTGCGGAGAATGCGAGCCCGTATTGCCCGGCGCGAAGGAGGAAATCGCGACGAGTGAAGTTTGAGTTGTCCGTCATTGTTCGGTTTTTGCCGCTCCTTCCCAATCCTGCCGTGTGATGAGTGCGATTGGCTGCAGATTTTTCGCGCCCAGCTCGGTGTTGAGCGAAGCGAGATCCTTCGCCGACCAGGCGTCGAATGCAGCTACGACGTCGGCCAGCTCGTGCCCGATTGCTTCCGTTCTATCGAGCTGCATCTGTGACGGCCGACCGTCGTAGAATACCACCGCGCTGTACAGATCGGCGAGATTTTCACGCAGACGCTCTTCGCCGGTGATCATGCCGCCCTCCTTGGTGGCGACGATCTTTCTGCGCAGGACGTCGGCGCTCGCCGACGCATCGCGAAGACGCTGGGCCAGGGCGTCGCCAGCGGGGAGCTTCGACGCGCGATCCTCGAGCGATGCTCGCACGGCATTCATGCGCTCAACTGCGAAGGACATATCGCCGAGCATCGACACGAGCCTGTTGGCGAGGGCGAACTGCGCCTGCCTGTCCGCCACCGTGTGCGTTGCGCGCGGATCCGCCACGACCTCGAGCGGCATCGTGTAGACTTTTCCGTCTTTCGTCATCCTCACGGTATAAGTGCCAGGCAGCACGCGCGGTCCGTACGCCGCCCCAAACGCAGCGCTGGCAGCGGGTGGTACTCTCGGCGGCGTCAAGCGCATCGACCATGTAATCCTGCTCAGTCCGCGGCGCTTCGTCGACGGCAGCGTTCCGATGACTTTGCCGGAGGGATCCAGCACGTCGATCTTCATGTCCCCGAAGATGTGGCGCTTTTTCAAATAGTAGGTGATGGTGGCAGCGTCCGAAGAATTGTCGCCGACATACGACGCGTCGCCGTTCACCCATCCGCCAGAGGCAAACACCTTGAGGACCGTCGGCCGCTTCGGCATGAAGACGACGTCGCTCGCCAGGGTCGCCGGCGTCAGCGCGCGAAGCGGAGTAATGTCGTCGATGATCCACATGCCGCGACCATGGGTGGCGATGACGAGATCGTTGTCGCGCGGATGGATCGCCAGATCGCGTACTGCAACCGCCGGGAAATCTCCGCCCTTGTAGCGCGACCACTGCGCCCCACCGTCGAGCGAAATCCAGAGGCCGAACTCGGTGCCCAGGAAAAGAAGATTCGGATTGACGAGATCTTCCTTGATGACGTGCGCGTAACCGCGCACCGGACTTCCCGGAGCGATGAGCGATGTCCACGTCTTTCCGTAATCGGTCGACTTGTACGCGTACGGCCGCATGTCGCCGAAGGTGTGGAGATCGAAGGTCGCGTAGATGGTTCCCTCGTTGAAGTGCCCAGCATCGACGTAAGAAACCCAGGCGGACTTGGGCAGATTCGGTACGTTCGCTACGACGTTCGTCCAGGTTTTTCCGCCGTCGCGTGTGACCTGGAGGTTCCCATCATCCGTCCCGGCCCACACCACGTTCGGATTCTTCGGCGATTCGGAGATCGCGTAGATCGTCGTGTGCATCTCGGCGTAGGAGTTGTCGACCGTCACCCCGCCGGACTGTTCCTGAAGTTGTTTGGATGGATCGTTGGTCGTGAGGTCCGGCGAAATGCGATCACACGTCTGGCCGAAATCCTTGGTGCGAAAGAGATACTGCGAGCCGATGTACACCGTGCCGTTGTGCGTCGGGCTCACGTGAATCGGAGCATTCCAGTTGAAGCGCAGTTTCCCCTCGTTGTAGCGGGGCAGCGGCTTCAGCGGACGCGTCTCGTGGGTAGTCCTGTTCACTC